>CAZMCU010000030.1:0-18314 GCA_964564915.1 uncultured Demequinaceae bacterium
AGCGGAATCTAGCTGGGGGACGGAGAAGGAGAGGGCTCCGGTTCAGGGGTCGGAGACGGAGACGGCGACGGCGACGGCGACGGCTCGGGCTCGCCCGCGGGTGGCGCGATCTGATCGACCTCGGCTGGCGTCAGGGGCACCTGCCCGAGCGCTTCCGTTCCCGGCACATACTCGTAGTGCCAGGGCTCCCACTTGATGGTCGTTGCCCACCATGGGTTCGCCCATCCGAAAGCGGGCCCATTCTCATCGAGCCACTCCTTGTGCTCGCCCCGGTCGTCCCCGGGGCAGACATCGACGGCAAGGCCCCAACCATGGTTGGACAAACCCACGGGGGCGGCGAGCCAACCCTTAAGCGACTGAACGCGGTACTGGTCGCCAATGCTTCGATAACTGGAGATGATGCAGAGATTCCGACCGAATCTCAACTTGAACGCGTGGTTCAGTCGCGCAAGGGCAACAGCCGCGTCAGAACGCACCCTGTGGACCCCGTCCCAGAGGTAGCACAGGGAGTCCTCCGTAAGATTCCCATTGGTCCCCTCCCACTCCGTCGACCCATCGCAATCCGGGAGGTATTCCGACACCACGTATTGACTTGACGTCGCCAAGTACTTCGCGGTCGCGTCGAGGCTCGGTGGCGGCAGGATCGCCTCCGTCAGCCCGGGAGCCCGGCCGAGTGCCACTTCAAGGGTTGTGGGGACGACGCCGAGGGTGACACCGGGGACGCGTTCTGCGGCGTTGGCCGCAGGAGAGAGAGTGCCGAACATCGGGTAGACCACCATCGCGAGCGCAAACATCGTGAGCACTCCAAAGCGAACCATGGAGGCGAGGCGCCTACGGCGCGCACGAAGTGCGAGTTCCTTGGTCCGGCTAACCCTCACCATTCGCCGATGCCCGTCCGCAAATCCGAACACTTGCGGCAGGTTGGGCGGCGGGTTCACAAGGCCTCCAGTGCGGTTGTTCAGAAAGTCCAGGCGCGCACGCGGGAACGAGGCGGCCGACCTTCATGGTAACTCACGCCCCCGGAGTCACAACACCCCGTCCCCCCACTTCGCCGACCAGTTCCTCGAGAATGTCCTCCAGGAACACCACTCCGGTGACGACCCCGGCCTCTTCCACCCCCGCGATGTGGGCACCGGACTCACTCATCCTTCGCAAGACCGATTCGACAGCATCGGAGGCCGTGACGATCGGAAGATGCCGAACTCGCCACCCCTGGACCCTTTCGTTCCGCTCCGATGGTTGCGCGTACAGAATGTCCTTCAAGTGCAGGTATCCGACGATGCGCTCCCCCTCCCTCACCGGGAACCGCGAGAATCCCGTCTCCGCAACCGCCTCCTCAACGTCCGCGACCGTTACGTTCGTTGGGACCGTTCTCACCTTCGCTATCGGCACCATCACGTCACCCGCCGTGTGATCGGAGAACTCGATCGCCCCCGTCAGGAGGCCATGAGCGTCGTCCAACGTCCCTTCCGCACTCGATCGCTCGACAATGCGGTGAACCTCGTCGGCCGTGAACGCGCTCGTCACCTCGTCCCTTACCTCCGCACCCAGGGCACGTACGCACACGTTCGCCATCCAGTTGAGCGCCACGATGATGGGGCTGAGAACCCGCGCGATGGTGACCAGCACCGGGCCGAGGATCAGGGCCGCTCGGTCGGGGCTCGACACTGCGGCATTCTTGGGAACCATTTCCCCAACGATGACGTGGAGCCCGGAGATGAGGAGAAGGGCGACGGCAACCGCCAGTCCGTGAGAGGCCGCGTCGGGAAGATGCGCGGCTTCGACAACGGGTTCGAGTACATGCGCCAGCGCGGGCTCGGTGACGACACCAAGCGAGACGGAGCAGACCGTCACCCCGATCTGAGCGCACGCGAGCATGAGGGGCACATTCTCCATCGCCCACAGAACCGTCCGAGCGGCGCGACTTCCGTCGTCCGCTCGCAACTCAATGGAACTGCGGCGCGCCGAAATCACGGCGAACTCCGCCCCGACGAAGAGCCCATTCCCCAGGAGAAGGGCAACGCTCACCAGGACGAGGCCCGCGCTCATTCCCCACCCCACAACCGGACGCGATCCACCCTGCGTCCATCCATTCGCTCAACCCGAACCGTCACGTCGGAGACCACTTCGTCGCCGACGACCGCCACCCTGCCCAACTTCGCCATGATGTAGCCGCCGATGGTCTCGTACGCGGGACCTTCCGGAATGCGCAACCCCGTGACCTCTCGTATCTCATCGGGACGCAAGACGCCGGGAACGCTCCACGCACCGTCCGCCGTCCGGTGAATGTCGACACGCCTTCGATCGTGTTCGTCCGCAACCTCGCCCACGAGTTCTTCGACGACGTCCTCGAGGGTGACGAGGCCAGCCGTGCCCCCGTATTCGTCCACGACGATCGCCATATGCAGGGCAAGCCCCTTGAGTTCCACCAGGAGGGGCCGCGCCGACAGGGTTTCTGGGACGCGGGGGGCCTCCACCATGAGGGATCCCACGAGGGTGCGTGAACGACGTCCATACGGAACCGCGATCGCGCTCCGAACGTGGACGAGTCCCAGAATGTCGTCGTGCGAAGCACCGATGACCGGGAACCTCGAGTGTCCGGTCTCACGCGACGCGGCCATCACCGAAGCCGCGGTCGCGTCCCGCTCGACCACCGCCATCCGCGTCCGATCGGTCATGATATCGATCGCCGTCAGCGCGTCGAAATCTAGCGCGTTCTTCAGGAGAAGCGCCGTCGAGGGGGCGAGCGTGCCCGCTTCTGCCGATCTCCTCACCAAGGCAGCCAGTTCCTGAGGGGAGCGTCCACCGGCAAGTTCTTCCCGCGGCTCCAAACCGAAGACGCGAAGAATCCCGTTCGCCGCGGAGTTGAGGATGGAGATCACCGGACGTAGACCAGCGGTCACCGCCATCGAGAACGGCGTCACCCATACCGCGACCCGGGCGGGATTGCTCAACGCGAGCTTCTTGGGGGCCAGCTCGCCAACGACCATGGAGAACACGTTGATGGCAATGAGCGCTACAGCCCCGGCGAGCGTCCCTACGGTCGCCCGGGATAGTGCTGTGGATTCCAGCGGGGCGCCGACGAGGGCGGCAAGGGCGGGCTGAGCAGTGTAGCCCAGAAGGATGGTGGTGATGGTGACGCCTACTTGCGCCCCGGAGAGTTGGGTGACCAATCGGCGAACGGCGCGGGTGACCCGGCGACCGCCCCGCGTCGAGGAGTCGACATGGGCGGGATCGAGGGCAACGAGGGAGAACTCCGCCGCGACGAACAGCGCCGTACCAAGTGTCAGCAGGATCCCGACGCCGACGAGGGCCCACTCCTTGGTCACGACCCACCCCTCTGTCGGTTCATCGTGTCCCCAGCATACGACGGGGCTCGCGGCGCGAGGGTGAAGATGGGGGTCCCTAACCTCCCGTCATGCCCGGGGGCTGTCGCCTAGAATCGTGATAACCCATCACCTCGGTTGCGGCTCGCGCCTGAGGAAGGAGCGGCCCGGTAGTGTCCAGCGAAGCGGCCTCGCCAGAAGAGTCTCGTTCCGGCCAGGGACGCGCAATCGACCCTCTAGCCGTCGCTTCCTTGATGTCGAGTGCACCGCGTGACCTTGAGACGACCCCGAAGGGCTCCCCACCGCCTCCCCCCATTCCCGAGGCACCCGAGGAGGAGTCGGCGCCTCTGGATGACGCCCCTCCTCCGGCGACGGCCACCTCTCCGACGGCCGAATACCTCATGGATCTCGGCGAGTTCGCGCGGTCCATTCCCGGCATCCCCGTCGGCACCGCCCCGATCATGGGCGAGGCCGCCGATGTCGTGGACAGCATGGAGCAGAGCCTCTCGGTTCCGACGGCGACGTCGGTGAGAACCGTGCCCGTCAAACTCCTCATGGACAACCGAACCGTCATCAATAACCACCTCGATCGGACCAGGGGCGGCAAGGTGTCGTTCACGCACCTGATCGGATACGCCATCGTCGAAGCCCTGGTCGAACACCCGTGGATGAACGATGCCTACGGCGAGGTCGACGGGAAGCCCGCCCGAGTCACCCCTCCCCACATCAATTTCGGAATTGCGATCGACGTTGCCGATCCCGATGGAACCCGTCGTGTCCTCGTTCCCAATATCAAGGCCGCGGAAACCCTAGACTTCGCCACGTTCTGGGCTTACTACGACGACGTCATCCGCCGCGCGCGCTCCTCCACGCTCCAGGACGACGCCTTCGAGGAGACCACGGTCACCCTCACGAACCCCGGGACCATCGGGACGGAGCATTCCGTGCCGCGCCTCATGACCGGTCAAGGCGCGATCATCGGGGTCGGAGCGATGGACTACCCCGCCGAGTACCAGGGAGCCTCCGCCGATACGATCGCTCGCATCGGCGTCTCCCAGGTCATGTCCTTGACGTCGACCTACGACCAGCGCATCATCCAGGGCGCCCAATCCGGAGAGTTTCTCTCGCTGGTCGACCGGAAGCTACTGGGCCAAGACGGGTTCTACGATCGGGTTTCGCGCTCCCTTCACGTTCCCTACGAACCCGTCCGCTGGGTTCAGGACGCTGCGACCTCGCCGGAAGCCGAGGCGATCAAGCCAGCACTCGTCGCGAGCCTCATCAACGCCTACCGCTCGCGCGGCCACCTCATGGCTGACATCGATCCCCTCGCTTTGCGGCCCCGCAAGCACCCCGACCTCGATGTTCAGACCCACGGCCTGACCCTATGGGACCTCGAGCGCGTCTACCCAACGGGAGGCTTCGCGGGACGCGACCGCCAGAAGATGAGGGAAGTGCTCGCTCGGCTCCGGGACGCCTATTGCCGGACCATGGGTGTCGAGTACATGCACATCGCCGATCGGGCCCAGAGGACGTGGGTTCAGAGACAACTCGAGTCGCCCTTCACGAAGCCAACCAAAGACGAACACATCAGGGTGCTTCAGCGCCTCAACGCCGCGGAAGCGTTCGAAGCCTTCCTGCAAACCAAATACGTCGGTCAAAAGCGCTTCTCCCTGGAGGGGGGAGAATCCCTTATTCCGTTGCTCGACGCGATCCTGTCCCGTGCCGCGGCCGGTGGTCTCGCTGCGGTCTGCATCGGCATGGCGCACCGAGGACGGCTCAACGTCTTGGCGAACCTGGCGGGAAAAGGCTACGCGCAGATCTTCAACGAGTTCGAGGGCAACGCCGACGCCCCGACCCGCACGGGATCGGGCGACGTCAAGTACCACCTCGGGACCGAGGGGGTCTTTACGGCGGACGGAGGCGAGACCATTCCCGTCTACCTCGCCGCCAACCCATCCCACCTTGAGGCCGTCGACCCCGTGTTGGAGGGCATCGTTCGCGCGAAACTCGACGCAATGGGCGCCGACCTTTCGGGTGGCGGGAGCCCAGTGATCCCCATCCTCGTTCACGGCGATGCGGCCTTCTCCGGTCAGGGCGTGGTCCAGGAGGTCCTCAACTCAGCCGCGCTCCGTGGATACCGGACCGGCGGCACCATTCACGTGGTGATCGACAACCAAATCGGTTTCACCACTGGCGCCGCCGCCTTGCGCTCGACCCGTTACTGCACAGATGTCGCCCAGGGTTTTCAGGTCCCGATCTTCCACGTCAACGGGGACGACCCGGAGGCGTGCGTGCGGGCGGCTCGGCTCGCCTTCGATTTCCGCAACGAGTTTGGACGGGATGTCATCATCGACTTGGTCTGCTACCGCAGGAGGGGACACAACGAGGCGGACGATCCATCGATGACCCAGCCCCGCATGTACGACCTCATCGAGGGAAAGCGATCGGTTCGCCACCTCTTCGTCGAGAGCCTCGTTCGCATGGGGGAGATCACCCCGGAGGAGACGGAAGCGGTTTTCCAGGACTACTTGGCTCAACTCGAACGCGTATTCTCCGAGACGCGCGAGCATTTTGTCCCGGCCTCGGACGCGGACACGGTATCCGGGCTCGAGATCCCCACCGCCCAGTCGGCGATGGCGGAAGAGGCGAGCGGATGGGCCACGGCCGCGAGCGCCCTCGCGATCGCCAGGGTGGGGAGCGCGCACATCCACCCTCCGGAGGGGTTCTCCGTGCACCCCAAACTCCAGAAACTTCTCACCAAGAGAGAGGAGATGGGGCGCACCGGCGGGATCGATTGGGGGTATGCCGAGATACTGGCCCTAGGGACGCTTCTCCAAGAGGGCGTACCGGTGAGGCTTGCCGGACAAGACACGAGGCGAGGCACCTTCGTTCAACGCCACGCCGTATTCCACGACCGTCAAACGGGGAGGGAGTGGACTCCCCTGAACTACCTCACGCGCGACCAGGCCTCCTTCCATGTCGTCGACTCGCCCCTCAGCGAGTACGCAGGGCTGGGATTCGAGTATGGCTACTCCGTCGAAAGGGCGGACGCCCTCGTGATGTGGGAGGCGCAATTCGGCGACTTCGTCAACGGTGCTCAGACCATCATCGACGAATTCATCTCCTCGGCGGAGCAGAAGTGGAGCCAGCGCTCGTCGCTCGTCATGCTTCTGCCGCATGGCCTTGAGGGTCAGGGACCCGATCACTCCTCGGCGAGGGTCGAGCGATTCCTTCAGTTGTGCGCGGAAGACAACATGACCGTCGCGATGCCGTCCACCGCCGCGTCGTACTTCCACCTCCTTCGCCGGCAGGCCCATGCCCGACCGCGTCGCCCCCTCGTCGTTTTCACCCCCAAGTCGATGCTGCGATTGAAGGCGGCCCAGGCGGCACTCAACGACCTCACCGAGGGGACGTTCCGGGACGTCCTCCCCGACGACACCGCCGATTCTGTAAAGGTCACCCGGGTGCTTCTGTGCACGGGCAAGGTGTTTCACGATCTCGCCGCGGAACGCGAGAACAGGGGTGACGAGTCGACGGCGATCGTTCGACTCGAGCAGCTCTACCCTCTTCCGACCCCGGAAATCCAGCGCGCGCTCGCCCCTTTCCCCTCGGCTGAGATCATGTGGGTACAGGAGGAACCCCGAAACCAGGGAGCGTGGACCTTCGTCTCCCTTTCCCTGCCACGGCGTCTGGGGCGTAGTATCTCGGTCGTGTCCCGTGCCGCATCCGCCTCGCCCGCCCCTGGATTGACGAGCCGTCACGCGGCCGAGCAGCAGGCACTCGTTTCCCTCGCCTTGGGGCGCCCATGAACATCTTCTTCATCGGGGACGAACTCGTCGCGGGCAAGGGGGACCCTAAGGCACTGGGGTGGACGGGCAGGGTCGCGGCACGCACCCTGATCGAGGGGACCGACCTGACGTTTCACTCCCTCGGTGTTCCCGGCGAAACGATTGTCGAGATGGCGGCGCGCTGGGAAGAGGAGACGGTGAGGCGCGTTCGCACGAGGGATGCCACGGCGGTGGTCTTCGCGATCGGTAGGGGTGACGTTCGTGTTACCTCCAGTTCCTCGATGCTGCGACTCAGCCTCGCCACCTCGCTCGATAGTGCGCGAGACATGGGCTTCAAGTCGATGGTCGTTGGACCACCCCCGTCGATCGAATCGGAGAACGACGCGATCGCCGAACTCGCGGCCGTATGCGAAGACGGCGCGGTGCGGAGGGGAGTCCCCTACGTCGATACCTACGGCCCGCTGGTCACCCACGAACAGTGGCTCATGGACATGGCGACCAATCCCGCGGGCCTTCCCGGTCCGGCCGGATACGGTCTCATGGCGTGGCTCGTCCTCCACTCGAAGTGGCGGCAGTGGCTGGGTCTTCCACCGGAGTCGTAGTCGCCGCCCGGGCTACCTCCCGGGAGGACCCGCATACGAGACGGGAAGCGTCACTCCTGCGGGGTCACGGAGCAGCGGGGTGAAGGCGAGTTCGGCGGAACCGAGAAGCGGCAGGGACGAGCGTAACGCCGCGCGTTCGATCCTGACGTTCTCGGCGAGAGGTGCGAAGGATTGCTCATCAACCTTGTGCCTCATCAGATCCGGAAACGCCGCCTCAAGCGACCCGAGGAATCCACCGAGGAGCACCACCTCGGGATTGAAGACCGAAATGAGATTGGCGATCGCTTCGGCGAGGATGGTGACTTGTCGTTCCGCCTCGCCAATGAGGCCGCGATCCGTCGTGTTCATGAGGAGGGCGTCGAGGTCGTAGAGGTCCACGGGGTCTCCCGCGATCGCCGCACGCAGTCGAACGAAGTTGACCTCGGTCTCGAGACATCCCACACGGCCACAGTGGCATCGGAGGGATCCCTGGCTCACAACCGTGTGCCCAAGTTCCGCTGCGTACCCCTGTTCGCCGACCAGGGGGGCTCCTCCCACCATCACCCCACCACCGATGCCCACAACGAAGCCGCTGAGGTAGACGAGGTTGCTGATGCCGCGTGCGGCTCCGTAGAGGGACTCGGAGATCATCGCCACGTTAGCGTCATTACCCGCGTATGTCGGCAAGCCGAGGGCCTCTGCCATGTTCTCGGCGAAGGGCTCATTGGTCCAGTCGAGGTAGGACGCCCTCCTCACCAGGCCATCCCGGTGGCGAACAAGCCCTGGGATCGCGAGGCCCGCCCCCACAACCCGATACTTGCTCTCCAGTTCCGGCTTCATCCCCCTAACGAGTTGGACGGTGAGGTCGATCGCCTCGTTCGGAGAGGGCTTCCGATCCAAGTCATGCCGGACTCTCGTGTGGACCACACCCCCCAAACCGACGACGCCCAGCGTAATGGCCTCAACGTCGGGGTTCACCACGATCGCCGATACCGCGGAGTTGGGATGCACGATCGGACTTGGCCGTCCGCGCTGCGCCTGCTCTTCCGGAGGAGTCTCGTAGGCAAGCCCCAGATCCTCAAGTTCCGAGACGAGCGCACCGACCGTCGAGCGGTTGAGTTGTGTACGACGGGTCACCTCGGCACGCGACATGGTCTCGCCGTGATGGATCGTCGTCAACACGGTCGAAAGGTTGTGCCTCCGCGTCGTGTTGTTACCTGTGCCGAGGCCGGCCCCCAGGGGCCGCGGAATCCGCGGTGCACTCACCCTGGGAACCGGCCTCTCTTCGATTGCCGATGGGCAATCGACTGACTATTGATCACCAGCCCTGCGGCGGTTGGTGATGTCAAATGCGACAGCGAGGAGGAGCACCAATCCCTTGATGACCTGCTGCCACGCCGCATCGACACCCATAATCGAGAGCCCTTGGTTCAGCACACCCATGATGAGCGCACCCGTCACGGTACCGGAGATTCTCCCGACACCACCATGGACCGAGGCGCCACCGATGAAGCAGGCCGCGATGGCATCGAGCTCCATCCACATACCCGCGCTGGAGTTCGCCGCTCCCGCCCTGGCCGCGGTCACGACACCGGCAAGACCCGTGAGCACGCCGATGTTGACGAAGAGGTAGAAGTCCATCTTCTTCACCTTGACACCCGACATGACGGCCGCGAAGCGGTTGCCACCCATCGCGTAGATGTGGCGACCAAAGACGGTCCGGTTGAGAACGAAGGTGTAAGCAAGGACGACCACCGACAACACAAGGAGGATGTACGGCGTGCCCTTGTGACCTGCCAAGAGCCATGCGACGTAGAAGATGAAGCCACCGATGACGGTATTCCTCACCGCGAACGAGGCGGTCGACGGACGCGGAAGCCCGCGAGCCTTGAGCTTGCCCCGTGCGCGCAGTCCAGCGATAACCATCGCCACGATCGCCGCAATCCCGATCACGATGGTGAGGATGTCTTTTGCGCCGACGAGTTTGGTTGGGTCGGTTGGGTCGGGTGAGCCGCCGAAAGTTCCAAACCAATGCGGCATCCACCGCGCCCCGATCGACACGAAACTCTCGGGCATTCCACCGATCGTGCCACCAGTCAAGAAAACGATCGCGAGCCCGCGGAACATGAGCATGCCGGCTAGTGTCACGATGAACGCTGGTATCCCGACGTAGGCAATCCAGAAGCCTTGCCATGCACCGACGATCGCGCCGATAGCCAACGCATAGAGAATCGCTATTGGCACCGGGACGTGCCAATACATGATCGCTATGGCAACGACAGCCCCAATCATTGCGACGAGAGACCCGACCGAGAGGTCGATGTGCCCGGCGATGATCACCATGACCATGCCGACCGCGAGGATCACCACATACGCGTTCTGCAGGATGAGGTTGTTGACGTTGCCGGAGTACAGCAATTTGCCGCCGGTCTTCCATTGGAAGAACAAGACGATGGCAACGAGGGCGCCGAGGAGCCCGTAATCGCGCATGTTAATGCCTCCACCGCGCAAGCGTCCCAGTGGGTTCGCCTTCTTCACCATCTCAGCCACGGTTTACTTCCCTTCTAGTGTCATCAGTTCCATCAGGTTTTCCTGAGTGGCGTCCTTACGATCGCGCTGACCGGTAATGCGCCCCTCGCAGATTGTGTAGATACGGTCGCAAATCCCCAGGATCTCCACAAGCTCAGACGAAATCACGACGATCGCCTTACCCTGGGCTGCTAGATCATTGATGATCCCGTAGATCTCGTACTTGGCGCCAACGTCCACACCGCGAGTCGGCTCGTCCATCAGAAGAACATCGGGAAGGGCGTGGAGCCACTTGGCGAGGAGAACCTTTTGTTGGTTTCCTCCAGAGAGTTTGCCGAGGAGCTTCGCCACGCTATCGGTCCTAATGTTGAGGGCCTCACGGAACCTCTCTGCCTCCTCTGTTTCATCATGGAGGTCGATGATCCCCCACTTCGAGAGGCTCTTCAGGTCCGCTGCGGAGATGTTCGCGGCGACCGTAGCGATGAGGTTGAGGCCAAAGCGTTTGCGGTCCTCCGTCACGTACGCGATCCCGTTATCGATGGCATCGTTGACGGTCCGAGTCGAGATCTCCTTGCCGTTCTTGTAGACGGTACCGGATATCTTGGTTCCGAAGCGGTGCCCGAAAATGCTCATCGCGAGTTCGGTTCTTCCGGCGCCCATGAGCCCGGCCATTCCGACGACCTCTCCGGCTCTCACCATGAAGGTGGCATCGTCGACGACCTTTCGCTGAGTGTCGACGGGGTGGTAAGCGTTCCAGTGCTCGATCCGAAGGACCTCGTCGCCGATCTTCGCGGTCCGAGGCGGGTAGAGGTTGTCGAGCGACCGCCCTACCATCGAACGAATCATCCGCTGCTCGGAGTTGTCCTTGTCCTTCATGCTGAAGGTTTCGACGGTCTTGCCGTCGCGGAGCACGGTGATGGTGTCCGAGATCGCGCGGATCTCGGCGAGCTTGTGGGAAATGATGATGCACGTGATCCCGTGGTCACGGAGGCCGCTGATAAGGCTGAGGAGGTGCGCGGAGTCCTCGTCGTTGAGGGCTGCGGTGGGTTCATCCAGGATGAGGAGCTTAACCTCCTTGGAGAACGCCTTCGCGATTTCGACCAACTGCTGCTTCCCCACCCCGAGATGGATGACGGGCGTCGTCGGCGTTTCCGCCAGGCCGACGCGCTCCAGCAGGATTCTCGCTTGCTCGTTCGTCTCGTTCCAGTCGATGACGCCGTTCGTCGCCCGCTCGTTGCCCAGGAAGATGTTCTCGGCGATCGACAGGAAGGGGCTCAGCGCGAGTTCCTGGTGAATAATGACGATCCCATCGGCCTCGGAATCGTTGATCGACCGGTAGTTCGCCATCTTGCCGTCAAACTCGATCGTGCCCTCGAACGTGCCATGGGGGTAGACACCAGAGAGCACGTTCATGAGAGTCGACTTGCCAGCTCCGTTTTCGCCGCAGATCCCGTGGACCTGCCCGCGCTTGACTTCGAGGCTGACTCCAGAGAGCGCATTGACGCCTCCGAAGGCCTTCACGATGTCGGTCATCTGGAGGATGACGTCGTCGCCCTTCTTACCTTGGACTTTCTTCACTTCGACGCTCCCTAGAACTTGGTGTGCGGTGCGGTGGCCGGGTGGTTTACACCCGGCCACCGCACCTTACTACTTCTTCAACCTTGCTTGACGAACTTACAGACCCACGTCGGATGCCTTGAGGAACCCGGAGTCAATCAACTTCGACTGAACCGTGTCCGCCGTGACAACCTCAGGAGTAATGAGGTAGGTGGGAACAACCTTCACATTGTTGTTGTAGTCCGTGCTGTTCGTCTCAGGAGTCCCGCCCGCCATGATCTCTTGGATCATCGTGTGGACGCGCTTACCGAGCTCGCGAGTGTCCTTCCAAACGGTCATCGACTGCGTGCCCGCAAGGATGTTGATAACACTCGCCTTGTCGCCATCCTGACCCGTGAGGATCGGGTAGTCGACACCAGGCACGTAACCGGCACCGGTCAAAGCGGCCGCAATACCCTGAGCGAGCGAGTCGTTCGGGGAGAGAACCACGTCAACCTTTTCGGTGGTGTAGAACGAGCTGAGGCGGGTTTCCATCTCCGCCTGCGCGTCGTCGCTACCCCAACCGAGGATACCGATAGATGCCCAGTCAGCGTCGCTCGCCGGCGACTTACCCGAACGCACGACAAGCTGCCCGCCCTGGACGTACGGGAGAAGAATGTCCCATGCGCCGGCAAAGAAGAGCTTGGCGTTGTTGTCGTCGGGGCTACCAGCGAACGGCTCGAAGTTGAACGGGCCCGCGCCATTGGCGAGGTCCAGAGCATCCTCGATGAACGTGCCCTGCAGGTGACCAACTCCGTAGTTGTCGAATGTTGCGTAGTAGTCGACATCCTGCGTGTCCATGATCAGACGGTCGTACGCGATGATTGTCACGCCAGCATCAGCGGCGTCGGCCAACACGGGCCCGAGCGTGGTGCTGTCGATCGAAGCGATCACGAGGATCTTCGCGCCGTTCGTAATCATGTTCTGGAGCTGAGAGATCTGCTGGTCGGTCTTGTTGTCGGCGTACTGAAGGTCGACGGTGCAACCGTCAGCCTGCAGAAGGGCCTGAAGGCCCTCGCCGTCGTTGATCCACCGCTCGAGGCTACGCGTCGGCATAGCAATACCGACGTTGCACTCCATAGCTGCTGCGGTGGAACTGGCGGATTGTGATGGCGTCGTCGAAGAGCATGACGACAGGAGGAGCGCGGCGCTGCTAACAGCAACGAGCCCCAATGCCTTTCCTCTTGCTGACATATGTATTGCGTTCCCTTCTTCTGTGTGGCTGGACATCGACGTCCGCACCCACCCCACGACCCGAAAATCCCCGGAGGGAACCCCCGAAATCGTGTAGCGCCACGAGTGCTTGCCAAGCGGCCCAGAGGGGGCGGAAGACATACCGCCACCCCTGTTGAGGTCGCTTTGCTTTGTGGACGCTCCGAACGTATACCAAGTCTCAACCCCCGGCAAGTAGATCGGATATCTCGTTATGATCTCGTTATGATCGAGTCCGCTTCGTCCCGTTACTTTCACTTTGGGGGTGTCATTGAGGGCAAAAAGGACCAATCCTGACCCTTCGTGCGCTGAGACGCCAATATTGACTCGGAAGTCACGGGGTCATAAGTTGTTCCCAACAACTATTTTCGCTCCCGACCAGAATTGGAGTAGCTCATGCCCACCACGCCAACGCGCGAGGACAAGTTCACCTTTGGCCTATGGACTATCGGTTGGGCCGCCCAGGATCCGTTCGGTGGACCAACGCGTTCTCCTCTCGACAACGTCAAGGCCATTCACAAGCTTTCGGAACTCGGTGCATACGGGCTGACGTTCCACGACAACGATGTCTTTCCGTTCGGTTCGTCAGAAGCGGACCGCCAGAAGGCGATCGACGCCATTAAAAAGGCATGCGCGGACACCGGCATGGTCATTCCCATGATCACGACCAACCTCTTCACCCACCCGGTTTTCAAGGACGGTGGCTTCACCTCGAACGACCGCGGGGTTCGCCGGTTCGCGATCCGCAAGGTGCTGCGCAACATCGACCTTGCCGCCGAGCTCGGCGCAACGACCTTCGTCATGTGGGGCGGACGCGAAGGAGCGGAGTACGACACCGCCAAGGACGTGCGTGCTGCACTGGAGCGCTACCGCGAGGCGGTTAACCTCCTCGGCCAGTACGTGCTCGACAAGGGCTACGACCTGCGCTTCGCGATCGAACCGAAGCCGAACGAGCCGCGAGGCGACATTCTGCTCCCCACGGTGGGACACGCGCTCGCCTTCATCACCACGCTCGACCACCCCGAACTTGTCGGCCTCAACCCCGAGGTGGGCCACGAACAGATGGCTGGACTGAACTTCACCGCGGGCATCGCTCAGGCGCTATTCCACGGCAAGCTCTACCACATCGACCTCAACAGCCAGCGCGGAATCAAGTTCGACCAGGACTTGGTCTTCGGCCACGGCGACCTGCACAACGCGTTCTCCCTCGTTGACCTCCTCGAGAACGGCGGCCCCAAGGGTG
This sequence comes from uncultured Demequinaceae bacterium, assembly GCA_964564915.1. Classification (GTDB taxonomy): domain Bacteria; phylum Actinomycetota; class Actinomycetes; order Actinomycetales; family Demequinaceae; genus JAFGBM01. The sequence continues at coordinate 14,276 of CAZMCU010000030.1, forward strand.
GGCCGGCGTACACCGGGCCCCGCCACTTCGACTACAAGCCCTCCCGGACGGAAGACGAAACGGGCGTGTGGGACTCCGCCGCGGCGAACATGCGGATGTACCTCCTGCTCAAGGAGCGTGCGAAGGCTTTCCGCGCCGATCCCGAGGTGCAAGAAGCGCTCAAGGCGGCTCGTGTGCCCGAACTCTCGGTGCCCACGCTCGGCAAGGGCGAGGGCTACGCCGAGTTGCTTGAGGATCGTTCCGCGTTCGAGGACTTCGACGCCGATGCGTACTTCGACGGGAAGGGCTTCGGATTCGTCCGACTGCACCAGTTGGCTTCCGAGCACTTGATGGGCGCACGCTAGTAGCCTCGCGTTCCCGACCCTGAAGGAGAGTTATGACGCTCGTCGCGGGCGTGGACTCGTCCACGCAAAGTTGCAAGGTCGTCATTCGCGATGTGGAGGATGGGCGGCAGGTACGGTTCGGTCGTGCCCCCCACCCGGATGGCACATCGGTCGACCCCGAGGCCTGGTGGACCGCCCTCAACGCCGCCCTCGACGACGCCGGGGGTCTCGGCGATGTCGAGGCGATCTCGGTCGCGGGCCAGCAACACGGAATGGTCGCGCTGGACTCGGACGGCGAGGTGATTCGCGACGCGCTCCTGTGGAACGACACACGCTCGGCTAAGGCTGCAACCGATCTCATCGCGGAGTTCGGGGCGGAGGACCTGGTCAACCGGACTGGCCTGGTCCCCGTCGCCTCGTTCACCTCGACCAAGTTGCGGTGGCTCCGCGACGCGGAACCGGCGAATGCCAAGCGCGTCGCCGCCGTCGCCCTTCCCCACGATTGGCTCACGTGGCGTCTTCGCGGTTTCGGCTCACGGCACTCCAGCCCACTCGGCCCCGACCTCAACGAACTCGTCACCGACCGATCCGACGCCTCGGGCACCGGCTACTGGAACCCCGAGACGGGCGAATACGACCGCGACCTGCTCGTGGCCGCCCTGGGTCATGACGCGATCCTGCCGAAGGTCCTCCCCCCGGATGGGCGAGCGGGAACGGTCAACGACGCCAGGGGAACCACGGCGGTCATGGGCGCCGGGGCGGGAGACAACGCCGCGGCCGGGCTGGGGCTTGGACTCGAGTCGGGTGACGCGGTGGTCTCGCTCGGAACATCCGGGACGGTCTTCGCGTCGACGCCTACCCTCGTCCGCGACTCATCTGGTGCGGTCGCCGGGTTCGCCGACGCCGCCGGACGCTACCTTCCGCTCATCGCGACCCTCAACGCCGCACGCGTTCTCGACGCGATGGCCCGCATCCTCGGCGTCAACCACGACAAACTGGGAAAGCTCGCGCTCGAGGCACCGCCCGGGTCGGGAGGCGTCGTCCTCCTTCCGTATTTCGAGGGAGAACGCACCCCCAACCTTCCCGATGCGACCGCTTCCATCGAGGGCCTCACCCTTGCCAACGCGACGCCCCCGCACCTCGCACGCAGCGCCGTCGAAGGAATGCTGTGTGGCCTTGCCGACGGTCTCGAGGCCCTCACCTCCACGGGTGTCTCGGTGAACCGAATCCTCCTCATCGGCGGTGCCGCCCAGAATCGCGCGGTGCAGACCGTCGCGAGCCAGGTCTTCGGCGTACCCGTCGAGGTTCCCGAGCCGGGCGAGTACGTCGCCATGGGGGCCGCGGTCCAGGCGGCGTGGACGCTCACGGGCGAACGCCCGTCCTGGCGCGTCGCCATCGCCTCCTCCCCCGTCAGCGACGTCCGCGAAATCCGAGCGGCATACGCGCAAGCGCGTACGGCGCGTTTCTAGGGGCGCGGTATGACCGGTACCGCCCTTGAGGTCGTGGAGATCGCCAACGATCACTGGCGCCTGGGGATCGTTCCGGAGAACGGTGCGGCCGTCGCGTACGGCAAGGTGCGCGTTGGCGATGCGTGGGTCGACATCCTTCGCCCCACCCCCACTGCCCTTTTAGGAGAGTGGTGGGACGCCGCGTCGTATCCCCTTCTCCCGTGGTCCAACCGCATTCGCCACGGGACGTTGCTCTGGCAGGGAAAGGCCTACCAACTCCGCCGGTGGGGCACGGACGACTTCGCGATGCACGGGACGGTCGTCTATTACCCGTGGACCGTTGCCGATCGGGCGGCCGATCGCGTCACCCTTGAGTTCGACTCCCGCGCGTTCTACGGCGTGAACTTCCCCTGGGCCTTCGCCGCACGCATCGAGTACGCCCTCGATGGGCCACGATTCGTGTGCCGCACCACGCTGGAAAACGTCGACAGTGAAGCCTTCCCCGCCGGCATGGGCCACCACCCCTACTTCGTCCGTTCCCTCACCTCCCCCGACGGCTCCTCAATCGGCGACGAGGTGCGGCTTCAGATCAACTGCGAGGAGTCGTACCCCCTCACGAACTGCATGCCCGATGGCCCCGCCGGACCGCTTCCGCCCGTCGTCGACTTCCGGGAAATGCGATCCCTGGGGACGGTGCTCGTCGATGACTGCCTGACCGCACGCTCCGGGTCCATCGCGGCGACCCTGGAGTACCCGGGAACCCTCACCCTCGACATCGCGGCGGACGAACTCCTGGGTCACGTCGTCGTGTTCATCCCCGTGGACAAGCCGTTCCTCGCCGTCGAACCGGTATCGAACGCCAACGACGCGTTCACCCTCCACGCTCAGGGTGTCAGCGGAACGGGAGTCATCACGCTCGCGCCCAAGAAGTCGGTCACGGCCGAATTCTCGATCGCCGTACGGTAAGTCCTCCTACGTCACGAGGCCCGCGTTGCGCAGCGCGACCGAGAGGTCGTGCGGGCGGGAGGCGATGCCGATGGCCTCGTCGTACGCGATCGTCCCGGCCCTCACCAACTGGAACAGGTGCTGGTCGAACGTCTGCATCTTGTAGTACTCGCCCTCGGTGATGAGTTCGAGGATCGGGGGCTGCGAGGAGGGATCGACGATCGCTTCCGCCGTCCGGCCGGTGTTGATCATGATCTCGCACACGAGGACGCGCCCCGAGCCGTCCGCCTTCTGCACGAGGCGCTGAGAGATGATGCCCCGGAGGGTCTGGGCGAGCGTCGCCCGAATCTGCGCCTGCTCATGCGGCGTGAAGAAGTCGACGATGCGGTTGATCGAGTCTTGGGCGTCGATCGTGTGAAGGGTCGAGAGGACGAGGTGTCCGGTCTCGGCGGCCATGAGCGCGGCACGCACGGTCTCCGAGTCGCGCATCTCGCCAACCATGATGACGTCGGGGTCCTGGCGCATTCCACCGCGGAGGGCGTGAGCGAAGTCGAGGGTGTCGGACCGCACCTCACGTTGAGAGATGATCGACTTCTTGTCGCTGTGGAGCACCTCGATGGGGTCCTCGATGGTGATGATGTTAACCTCGCGATGGTTGTTGACGAGGTCGATCATCGAGGCGAGGGTCGTCGTCTTGCCGGAACCGGTGGGGCCGGTGACGAGGACGAGGCCGCGGGGTTCGAGCGCGAGGTCGGCGACGACGTCGGGAAGACCGAGTTCCGCCATCGACTGCGCGCCGACGGCGACGCGACGGAAGACGAGCGCGTCCATGCCGCGGGAGACGTACGCGTTGACACGAAACCGGCCGACGCCCGAGAGGGAGAACGCGAAGTCGGCCTCGTGCGTCTCACGGAAATCCAGGACGAGGTCTTCCGGCAACACCTGGGCGACCATGTTCCGCGTATCCTCGGGGCGCAACGGCGGCACCTGGAGTTTGCGGAGTCGCCCGTCGACGCGAATGCGCGGCGCCGAACCTACCTTGCAGTGAAGGTCGGAGCCGTTCGTGCTCGCGAGGGCGTGCAGAAAGGGAATGACCGAAACTGGTTGATCGCTCACAAGTCCTCCATCGGCAGCCGTTCCCTGTTACTTGAGGCTAGCGCCCCGGAGAACCTGTGGGAAGATTGTGCGCTAAACGCCACACGACGGAAGGTGCCCTCATGAGCAAGAACGGACGTAAGCGCAAGGCCCGCAAGGGCAGTGCTGCCAACCACGGGAAACGCCCCAACACGTAGGACGGGTACCCCTACCCGCTATCCCTACTCG
>CAZMCU010000030.1:18414-21293 GCA_964564915.1 uncultured Demequinaceae bacterium
CGCTATCCCTACTCGGAACCCCTCGCCTCCGCGACGATGGCGAAGATGCGCTCCCTCAACCGTTCGGGTGCGGTCTCCTGAGGGCAGCGCGAAACCATTTGCTTGATCCGCTCGGCGATCCGGTGCTCCGTCTCGCATGGAGGGCACTTCTTGAGGTGTTCGGCGAGTTCCTTGACGTCAGCGTCCGGCAATTCGCCGTCGATGTACTCGAAGAGGCGGTCGAGGGCTTCCTCGCAGTGCTTATCCATGGGATCCTTCCTCCACGGCTCCGGGAACACCCATATCCCTTGCATACTCCCTCAGCAATTCGCGAAGCATCTTCCGACCCCGGTGAAGCCTCGACATCACGGTACCGACCGGTGATTCCATGATCTCCGCAATTTCCTTGTAGGCAAAGCCCTCGACGTCACTGAGGTACACCGCCAATCGAAACTCGTCCGGAAGTTGCGCAAGGGCATCCCGAATGTCCATATCTCCAATGGCATCGAGAGCCCGTTCCTCCGCGGACGCTAGCCCTCCGGAATCGTGGGAAGCGGCGCGGGCCAACTGCCAATCCTCGACGGCGTCCGCGTCCGAGCGGCGAGGCTCACGCTGCCGCTTGCGGTACGTGTTGATGAAGGCGTTCGTCTGGATCCGGTAGAGCCACGCCTTGAGGTTGGTGCCCATCTCGAAGCGATCGCGCGCGGCGAAGGCCTTGGCGTACGTTTCCTGGACCAGGTCCTCCGCGTCCGCGGGGTTGCGTGTGAGCCTCATCGCGGCCGCGTAGAGGTGATTCATGTAGGAGAGGGCTTCGGATTCGAACTCTTCCGCTGCCGTTGGGGTTTCGTTCATCGCCCCTGAGCCTAGCGGTCCCGCGCCGACTTCCGCATCGTCGGTCTCCCGAATGCGGGTCAGCGTCAGGCACATGCTCATACCTCCGCAACGGTGTGGGCGGCGTTGCCATTCCCGGCCACCGCAATCGTCCAACGAGGGTAGGTTAGTGGCCTGAGAAAGGGGGGCGCGATGAGCCCGACCGTGGGATCCCCCGGGGAGGGTCCCGGCCAGTTGTGGGACGCCCCCGTGGCTTCCGGTGCCCTCGACGCAACCGTCGAGATTCCGGGAAGCAAGTCGCTCACCGCTCGCTACCTCGTCCTCGCCGCCCTTGCCGATGAGCCCGTCACCATCATCGGGGGCCTCAGGAGCCGCGACTCCGCCCTCATGATCGCCGCCCTCCGATCGTTCGGGATCGCCGTCGACGACTCTGGACCGGAATGGGTCATCACGCCGGAACCCCTTCGGGGCGGTGGCTTCGTCGACTGCGGACTCGCCGGCACCGTCATGCGGTTCGTTCCCCCCATGGTCCTCCTCTCGGACGGTACCGCGACGTTCGACGGGGACACCGGGGCGCGCGACCGTCCCATGGCCCCGCTCATCGAGGCTCTCCGCGCCCTCGGCGCCCAGGTGGACGACGCTGGACTTGGGTCTCTCCCCTTCACGGTCTCCCCACCCACCGACACGCCGACGGAGGTGGAGATCGACGCGTCACCGTCGTCGCAATTCATCACCGGGCTCCTGCTCGTCGCGCCCCGCCTGCGCCGGGGCCTCACCGTCCGACACACGGGAGCGGTGCTCCCGAGCCTTCCCCACATCGACATGACGTGCGAGACTCTCCGCGAATCCGGCGTTGTGGTCGATCAACCGGACGACCACACGTGGGTGGTTCACCCCGGACCCATCCACCTCGACCTGGTCCGGGTGGAGCCCGACCTGAGCAACGCCGCTCCGTTCATGGCGGCCGCGCTCGCCGCTGGTGGCACGGTCCGCATTCCCGGCTGGCCAGAGAAGACGAACCAACCCGGCGCTCTCGTTCCCGCCATCTTGAGGCGCATGGGTGCCACGTGCACGCTTGAGGGTGGCGTCATGACCGTCACGAGCGTCGGCGCCCTCCACGGGATCGACGCCGATCTTTCCTCCTGCGGCGAGGTCACCCCTACTATCTCGGCGCTGTGCGCGCTGGCCGACGGACCGTCGAACCTTACGGGGATTGGTCACTTGAGGGGCCACGAGACGGACCGCCTCACCGCGATCGCCACCGAGATTCAGCGGCTCGGCGGCCGCTGCACGGAGGAGCCGAACGCGCTCCACATCGCTCCCCCCGCGTCCGGCCATTTGCACGGAACGGACGTCCACAGTTACCACGACCACCGCATGGCGACCTTCGGGGCGATCATCGGGCTCAGGATTCCGGGTACCCAAGTGATCCACGTGGGGACGACCGCCAAGACGATGCCCGACTTCCCACACATGTGGCGGGGGATGCTCGGCCTGTCTTCCGACGCGGAGATTGCTTGAGACACTTCGACGAATCTGACGCGCGGGTTCGGCCCAACCCTCGCGGATCTCGTCCGCGCTCGAAGCAGCGCCCCGACCACACCGACGCGCTCGACGGGTGGGTCATTGGAGTCGATCGCGGGCGGTACCTCGTCCACGGGGTCGGGGATTCCGACACGACGGTCACCGCGGTCACGGCCCGGGAGATGGGGCGGGGCGGGGTCGTCATCGGGGATCGCGTTCGAGTGGTGGGCGACGTCGGCGGGGGTGAGGGAACGCTCGCTCGGATCGTCGGCAAGGCACCCCGGGAACGGGTCTTGCGGAGGACGGCGGACGACGTCAATGCGACCGAGCGCGTCATCGTGGCCAACGCCGATCGGCTCGCGGTTGTCGCATCCCTGGCCGAGCCCGAACCCAACCGCCGCATGATTGACCGTTGCCTCGTCGCGGCGTTCGATGCTGGGCTCGAGGCGGCGCTCATCCTCACCAAGGCTGACCTCGCGTCAGCCGCCGAGCTCCGGGCGGCGTACGAGCCGTTGGGCGTCACCGTTGTCGAGACTCGTTTCATC
>CAZMCU010000031.1:0-3874 GCA_964564915.1 uncultured Demequinaceae bacterium
GGCGAGCGCATCCGCGAGCGCGGGCATGAGGCGCGGCCCGGTTGACCCCATCGCACGGGCCCGTTCGCGACGGTCGAAGGCCACCACCTGGACGCGGTCGCCAGCGTGGGAGGCGAGGGCGGCCAGGAGCAGCGCGGCCTCGATCGAGGCGTCGAGCCGGGGGGCATCGCCCACCCTGCCAGCGGAGAGCCGCGAGGTGTCGACGAGGATGAAGACCCGTCGGTCGCGTTCGGGGCGGAAGGTCTTGACGAGAACCTCGGCGCGGCGTGCCGAGGCGCGCCAATCGATGACGCGCACGTCGTCGCCGATGACGTATTCACGGAGCGAATCGAACTCGCTTCCCGCGCCGCGGAGGTTGACGGCCGCGCGCCCGTCGATCTCGTGGAGCCTCGCGAGACGGGAGGGAAGGTGCCTCCTGGACGTGAACTCGGGTAACACGCGGAGTCTCTCGTTCCGGGGGATCGACCGTTGGCGTCCTCCCAACCTCAGGGGGCCCTCGAGGCGCAGGGTGACGTCCCCGGCGTGGCGATCTCCCCGTCGAGTGGGGAGGAGCGGTGTGGTGAATTTGGCGGTTTGCATCGCTCCGAGGTCGAAGCGGTGGCGGTTATCCGTCGCGCCAGCCGACGGCTCCCAGGCATCCCTCAGCGCCCCGCGAACGCGGCGAACTCCGAGGTTGGCAACGGTCACCGTTACCGCACAGCGCTCGGATAGGCGCACCGACCGAGGGACAACACTTCTCACCCCGACGCTCGTGACGGTGGGGGCCATCCATGCGTCGAGCAGGGCAAGGAGGATGGTCCCCGTGACCCACACCCACGCCATGAGGCGATCGTGGGTGAGGAACGTCGGCACGGCGCCCAGCGCCGCGAGCAGGGCCGTCCAGCCGGTGATGTACACGCGCTACCTTGGCACCGGCACCGTTGCCAGCACGGAGTCGAGAACGGTTGCCGTGGTCACCCCTTCGAGTTCGGCCTCCGCGCGAACCTGCATGCGGTGGATGAGCGTCGGCGCGGCGAGGGCTTTGACATCGTCAGGCGAAACGAAATCCTTTCCCCGAAGCCACGCCCACGCCCGCGAGGTCGCGGCGAGGGCGGTCGCCCCCCGAGGCGAGACCCCGAGCGAGATCGAGGGAGACTCACGCGTCGCGCGACACACATCGACGATGTAGCCGAGCACGTCCGCGGAGATGTCCACCTTCGCCAGCTCCGTTCGTCCCTTCTCGATGTCGGCGGGCTTGGCCACGGGCTTGAGCCCCGCCGCCTTGAGGTCCCGCGGGTTGAACCCGTCGGCATGGCGCCGGAGGATTTCCGTCTCCGCCTCTCGCTCGGGAAGCGGGACCGTGAGTTTGAGGAGGAAGCGGTCGAGTTGGGCCTCGGGCAACGGGTAGGTGCCTTCGTACTCGACGGGGTTCTGGGTCGCGATCACGAGGAAGGGTTCCGGTAGGGGTCGGGCGACCCCGTCGCTCGTCACCTGACGTTCCTCCATGGCCTCAAGGAGGGAAGCTTGGGTCTTGGGGGGTGTCCTGTTGATCTCATCCGCCAGCATGAGGTTGGTGAAGACGGGCCCCTCGCGGAAGGAGAAGGCGGCGGTGCGGGCGTCGTAGACGAGCGAACCCGTGACGTCCCCCGGCATGAGGTCGGGGGTGAACTGAACGCGTTTGAAGTCGAGGTTGAGGGAAGCGGCGAGTGCGCGAACGAGAAGCGTCTTCGCCACGCCGGGAACGCCCTCGAGGAGCACGTGCCCGCGGCACAGGAGGGCGATGACGAGTCCGGATACGGCGGCGTCCTGTCCGACGACAGCCTTCCCCACCTCGGTCCTGACGCTGGCGAGAGAGGCGCGCGCGGCGTCACCGGCCGAGGCGGTTCGGGTGGGTTGCGGTTCGCCGGGGGGCGGGGTGGTTTCGGTCACGGTCGGTGTACCTCTTTCTCCAGGGCGTCGAGTTCTTTCACCAGGTCCATCATGGCGGCTTCCGACGGCGGGGGTGGGCCATAGAGGAGTCTTTCGATGCCGGGTGCGTCTCGTCCGCTGGCCCGCGCGATCGCCCCGATGAGGGCGGGGGCGTCCGCCGAACGCGGGACTCCGAGTCTGCGCCCCATGCGCTCGGCCGCGGCCGCCCGAAGCGCCGCGGAGGCGCGACCGGAAGCGTGAGCCTTGCGATAGAGGCGTCCCCGCCCCCTCGTGGACTCCGACGCGTGCACGACGACGGGAAGGGGTTCCGGAACGAGGCGACCCATGCGTCGTCCCTTCCAGAGGGCCGCGACCAGTCCGGCGAGAGCGAGGGCCCACAGCGCGTCGACCGTCCCCGTCGGAAGGAAATCGGGGGAGATGGAAACACTATCGGGAACGGGCCCCGTCCCGGGGCCGGAACTGGAACCGGGAAAGACCAGCACAGAGGTGTCGTCGAGGGCTCGGAGGTACCAGGCAACGTTGGCGTGATGACCGAGGGTGCGGAAGACGAGGGCGGCGTTCCCCTCGGTCGTGAGGGACTCATTCATGGCAAGAACGGGGTCGGTGACGATCGTGATCGTCCGGCTGTCACGCTCGACGACGACGTACGCGGCAGCCCCCGTCGAGTCCGGGAAGCACGCGACCGCGCCGGACCAATCGTCGCTTGCGATGCCCGGTCCACCGACATCGATCCGACCCGCGACCTGGGCGTCGAGGTTGTCGCACGCCGCGTCGCGGACACCTTGCTCGGTCGAGGTTTCGTAGTGAAGGTCCGCCGCGGGAAGCCAATCGTCCAGTGCGTACGTGATCGCGAGGCTCGACCCGAGGAAGACGATGTCTCCGGGGTACTCGAGGATCGACTCCAGTTGGTCGTGGAGAAGCGTGCTGGGAAGGGTGATGACGAGGGTCGTGTTCGAGGGGTCCCCGATTCGCGCCCGCTCCAAGTAGTCGAACTCGTGAAGGCGGACTCCCTGGTCGCGGAGGATCTCCGCGGTAGCCATCGCGCCCGTTGGGTTGGGGTTGAGCGTCGAGAGTGCTTCCGCCGATTCGGGACTCGCGGTGTGGACGGCAAGGGCCATGATCGCGACGAAACCACTCACCCCAACGATCCACCACCGCGCCCGCCAGGCACGGGTGCGAAGGGGCGGCCGAGCCTCCGCCGTCGTGAAGCCTTCGCGTTGGGCAGCCTCGGCGGTTGACTCGGTAGTCGCGGTCGACGCGGCCTCGGTTGCGATCGATGCGGTCACCGTGGTGCCGCCGTGAGGAGGCTTCGGGGGGCAAGGAAGGCGTCGAGGTGGCGGAGCGATACGTCGTCCGCCTCGCCTACCGTCGCGTGCCCGTATCGAACGGAGTCGAAGAGCACTGCCGCATCGAGCATCGGTCCCCTGGAGTCGGGGAACCTTCTGACCGTCTCCTCCGCGGCCTCGTCCGCGGTCACCCCCGGACGGTCATCGATGAGTTCCCGCTCCTCGAGCGATCGGATGATCGCCCGAAAGCGTTCGAGGACGGCGAGGGTCCAGTTACCGTGCGCGGCGGCGTCGTCCGCGGCCTTTCGCATCTGGGCCGCCGTGCGGTGGTCGTCCTCGAAGACGGAGTGCGAGCGCCTCACCTGAAGCGAACGGCGGATGGGGCCCGCGGTGATGCGCACCAGGAGGGCGACGAGGCCGACGGCGATCCCGATGACGACGATCGCCGCGACGGGATTGCCCCCGACGTGAATGGAGAAGAACGAGAACAGGTCGTCGATCCGGTCCCCGATCCACTTCAGTACCCGCTCCGACCATGACAGCCCGTGCTCCTGGTAGGGGCCTTTAGCGAGTTCGTGGATCGCCCATTCCCGCGCGGTATCGGCGTCCGGCTGAACGGGAATGTCGTCGACCACCACCTATCGCCTCGCCGCTGCCTCTGCCGCTCGCGCAAGGTCGAC
>CAZMCU010000031.1:3974-20765 GCA_964564915.1 uncultured Demequinaceae bacterium
CGTCGACCACCACCTATCGCCTCGCCGCTGCCTCTGCCGCTCGCGCAAGGTCGACGTCGAAGCCCTCGTTCCTGATTCTCAGGTCCACGTACATCAGGGTGGTGACCGTGCCCACGAACGCGTAACTCAGGATCACCGAGATGAGGGTGGTGAACCAGAAGGAGATCATCAGGACCACGGCGAACTCGCCGATGTTCGGGGAGGATCCCACCGCAGCGCCGATCAGGGTCTCCGCGAGGGCGCTCACGACCTGCGTAATGATCCCCACGACGAGCTGAATGACGAGGATGCTTCCCGTGAGGCGCCAAGCGTTCCCTTTGACGAGGGAGTAGGCCCTCCCGAGGGCCGCGGATGCCTTGGACCGCTCGAGGACGACGATGGCGATGGCCACGTAGACGATCACCGTGCCCATGATGGCGAAGGGAATCATCCCGATCATGATGAGGATGGCGAGGGCCTCGGCCCCACCAGCGCTAAGCCCAACAGCGATGAGGGTGATCCCGAGGATTCCCCCCACCGCGATCAAGCCAACGAGCACGTAGAGCAGGAGAACCTGGGGAATTCGCGGCCTCGCGATCGCCCATGCTTGCGAGAGCGTCAGCCGCTGACCGAGGATCCCGCGGGAGACCCCGGGAATGACGAAAACCCGCGCGGCGACGTCGGCCAGGATGAGAACGAGGCCAGCGATGGCGATCGCCAGGAGTGTCTGACCCGACGGCATATAGGGATCGTGGCCATAGACGAAAACGCGATACCAGTCGTTGGCTAAAAGCCACACCGCGACGCCGATGGGGGCGAGGGTGACGAGCATGCACAAAAGTGGGCCGCCGATGATGGCGGGGCGATTGAGTTGGATGGCCTTCATGGGGAGGCTGATGAAGTCACCGAGTTGAAGGGGCCGGAGGGGCATGAATCCCGGTTGCCACGAGCGGTAGGTGGGAATGCCCGTCGGTTGACCGCTGGGAGGGCCATATCCCGGAACTCGCGGAGCGGCGGGACCGGCCGTCGGCGACGGTGATGACCACCGTGGTGGCTCCGCTATCGGGCTTCCGGTTGGCGCTTCCCACTCGGGAACGGAGGCGTCTTCCGGCCCGTATTTCTCCGTCATTCGCAACCCCCTTTTCGACTGGTGCCTATCCTGCCACGAACCGGCCCACCATAATGGGGCCATGGCCGGACGAATTCTTGTGATCGACGACGATACCGCCCTTGCCGAGATGATCGGGATCGTGCTTCGCTCCGATGGCTTCGAGCCGATCTTCTGCGACCACGGAGATCGAGCGGTCGAGGCCTTCCGAAAGGAGAACCCGGACGTCATCCTCCTCGACCTCATGCTCCCGGGAAAGAGCGGCATCGACGTGTGTAAGGAAATCCGGGCGGAGTCCGGTGTTCCCATCATCATGCTGACCGCGAAGTCGGACACCGTCGACGTGGTACTCGGCCTCGAATCGGGGGCGGATGACTACATTCCCAAACCCTTCAAGCCGCGCGAACTCATCGCGAGGGTACGGGCGCGCCTGCGTCGCTCGGGGGGGTCCACCCCTCCCGTCATCCACGTCGGGGACCTCGACATCGACGTCACGGGCCATCGGGTGACCCGGAATGGGGAGGCGATCCCGCTCACCCCGCTCGAATTCGATGTGCTCGTTGCCCTCGCGCGTTCGCCGGGGCAGGTGTTCACACGAGAGGTGCTTCTGGAGGACGTGTGGGGATACCGGCACGCCGCGGACATCCGGCTCGTCAACGTGCACATTCAGCGGTTGCGGGCCAAGATCGAGCACGATCCCGAGAATCCCGAGATCGTCTTGACGGTGCGGGGTGTCGGGTACAAGGCGGGCGGGCCAGGGGCGTGAGGCGAGGTACCCCGTGAGGCGGTATGCGTCGCGGGCGGCGACGGTCGTTCGCGGTCCGGTTGGCCGCGGATGGGACCGCTGGCGGCGTTCGCTCATGCTTCGAGTGGTCACGTCGACGTTCGTGGTCGGGCTCGGGTCCGTCGTGTTTCTCGGCGCCTACCTGACCGTCCAGATTCGCGATGGCCTGGTTGACGCTAAGGTCCAGAACATCCTTACGGAAGCCGCGCGGGACGCGGCGAGTGCGGAGACGAAGATGGACTCCGCGACCGCGCTCAGCCCGGCTGACCTTCAGCAGTTGGTCAATGACCTGGTCAACGGGCTCCGGATGGAGGGCGACGAGGATCGGCAGGTCGTCTTGCTCCAGGAGCCGGGCAATCAAGGGGCCGTACTTCTCACGGACGTCCAGTCCGACGCCGGTGCCATCACGGTCATCTCGGACGACATGAGGGCGGCGGTCGAGACGCGAGCCGAGCAGTCATGGCAATACGTGCTGACGACAACGGGGGAGCCGGGGGTCGTCGTCGGGTCACCCCTCAGGGTGCCCGTTGCGGGAGATTTCGAGTTGTACTTCGTCTATAGCCTCGCGAACGAGAACCACACCCTCGCCTTTATCCAGCGCATCCTCGGGTTGGGCGGGATCGGACTCTTCGGGCTCGTCGTCTTCATGACGTGGTCGGTGACGCTCCAGGCGGTACGTCCGGTGCGTCAGGCGGCCCGTGTGGCGTCGCGGCTCGCGGAGGGGATGCTCGACGAGCGTATGACCATCCACGGCCACGACGAGATGGCTACCCTCGCCAGGACCTTCAACGAGATGGCGGAGAGCCTTCAACGGCAGATCACACGGATGGAGGAGATGTCCCGACTCCAGAGGAGGTTCGTCTCCGACGTCTCTCACGAGTTGCGTACCCCCCTGACGACCATCCGAATCGCGGCGGACGTCCTGCACTCGGCGAAGGACACCTTCCCTCCCGAGGTGGCTCGTTCCGCCGAACTCCTGACCATGCAACTCGATCGGTTCGAGACGCTCTTGGCCGACTTGCTGGAAATCAGCAGGATCGACGCGGGGGCAGTCGAGCTCGACTTCGAGGAAGTCGATCTGCTGGCCGTTGTACGCGATGAGGTCGAGACCATCGCGCCCGCCGCGAAAAGTGTCGGTGTCACGATTCGCTTGTGGGCGGCATCCGGCGAGCACACCGCGACCATGGACCAATCGAGAGTGGGGCGCATCGTCCGGAATCTGCTCGCGAACGCCGTCGAGTACGCCCAACGAGGACCGGTCGATGTGCTGGTTGGGTCGAACTCGCGTGGCGTTGCCGTCGTCGTCCGCGATTATGGATTGGGAATGACGCATCAGGAGGCCGAGAGGGTCTTCGACCGCTTCTGGCGCGCGGACGCGTCGCGTCGACGCACCATGGGAGGCACGGGGTTGGGGTTGTCGATCGCGCGGGAGGACGCTCTTCTTCACGGGGGCAAACTCGAGGCGTGGGGAGGACCCCTACAAGGGGCGAGTTTTCGCCTCACCCTTCCGCGAAGCGGCGGGCGCTTCGGCACTCGCCCCGTTCTCCCCCTCGTTCCACACCAAGAGGATTTCGCTTCTTTGGGAAAGCGGATTCCCCTTACCCCGGCTGAAGAGAGGAGCCCCACGTGAACCGGCTTCAGGGTGCCTCTCGTCGCTGGGGGTGGATCGCGAGTGGGATCTCCGCCACCCTGCTCGTTCTCGGGGGATGTGCCACCATCCCCACGTCGGGGCCCGTCCAGGCGGGACCAGCGGAAGCGGCCCCCGACGAGGACGTCCTCCCCATTCCGCCGGAAATTCCGGAGTACGACGCGGTCGGGCTTGTGGGGGGCTTCCTCAAGGCGTCCGCGGCGGGGGTGGGCGGTGACTACTCCGACGTACGCGATTACCTCTACGGAGACGCGGTCCAGGACTGGGACCCAACCGCCCACGTCACCATCTATGGAGCGGGGGACTTCACCCCCGTGTGGGATGACCAATCCCTGACCGTCACGTACTCGTTTCCCGTCGTCGCCACGCTCGATGACCAGGGACGGATGACGGAGGCGCCCTCGGGGACCAGAACGGCGGTGACCTTCGGCGTGACGAGCGTCTTGGGGTCACGCTGGCGCATCTCGAGCCTCGATGACGGCATCATCATCTCGGAAGCGAACTTCCGGCTCGTCTACCGGCCGGTCGTTCTTGATTTCGCATCGCGCGACGGGGACGTGATCGTGCCCGACCTACGGTGGCTTCCGCGGAACAACATCGCGACCTTCGCGACGCTCGCCCTCATTTCCGGGCCGTCCGCATGGCTCGACGACGCGGTCGAGACGGGATTCGCGCCGACGGCGAGCCTCGAGGTGGTAGCCGTTCCGTTAAGCGACGGGCGGGCCACGGTCGCACTCGCATCGGGAAGCGTCGTGAGCGCGGCCGATCGCTCGCTGGCGCTCGAAGAAATCACCTATACGCTCGAGGCTCTTCCCGAAGTCCGGGACGTGGTGGTGACGGTCGGGGGGCTTCCGATCGGCGGCGACGGAAGCGTTAGCCTCAGCGAGGCCCCCGTCCCCTCGCTCGAAGCCGCGGCGATCGTGTCGGGACGCATCGGGGTGTGGGCGGGAGATCAGGTCCTCGTCCCGGCGTTGGGGGGACTCGTGCCAACGGAAGCCCATGACATCGCCCTCTCGTACGACGGCGTAACGGTAGCGATGCTCCTGGGAGAGAGTGAAATGGTGACGGCGACGATCCCCTCCGGTCTTGTCGCCATCGAGGATGCCGGTAGCACCGTCTCCACGCTTGCGACGACCACCGTGCTGGAGGGTACGGATTTGGTTTCTCCGAGCTTCGATCGGGAGGGTTGGGTGTGGACGGCGGAGGCTCAGGGTCAAGGGGCGCTCATCGCCGTGGCACCGGGAGGGGATTCTGTGCGGCTGCCGATCGCGGGGGCCGAGGGTCGGGACATTGACGCCGTTGCGGTCTCCCCCGACGGGGCACGGGTTGCGGTCCTCTCCCGGGAGGGAGGCTTGTGGAGGCTCGGTGTGCTGGGTCTCGTCCGAGCGGAGGACGGTACTCCGACCCTCGCGGGTGAGCCGCTCGACATTGGTGTAGGGATCGGGGAATCGGCTGCGATCGAGTGGGTGGGGGGACAAGTGGTTGCGGTGTTGGGTGTGTCGGAACCGGGCGAGACGCCTACCCTCGCACTCGTCACGGTAGGCGGGCGCACCGAGTCGATCGCGGCCATTCCGGATGCCGTCGCCCTCGCCGCGCGCAGTGGGGGGAGTTCGATCGTCCTCGTCACTCGTGACGGTTCGTTGTATGTGCGGTCGAGTTCCGGATGGGCCAGGGTCGACTCGACGGCTTCCTTCACGTCGTTGGCCTTCTCCGGGTGAACCGCTCGGGGTGAGCGGCTGCCCCACCGTTGTCCCCAGGCCGCGAGGCTCGTTCCGTCGTTTCCGAGCGACGCCTCCCGATTCTCCGCGCGACCGTCGCGCGGCAACGTCGGGGGATGGGGTTGATGGGAACGGCGCGCTGGCTTTGCTCCGCCGCTCGGGCCGTGGCGCGCGTCGTCGTCCCCGTCGCGTGCCCCGGCTGTGGCCTCGAGGACGTTCTCTGGTGCGACGAGTGCGCCGCACCATGGTGGGCGGAACCTTGTCGATCGGAATCGGGGGCGGGCCGCCTCGACGTCCTCGGAAGACTCCCCCTGCCGGTGTGGTCGATCGCCCCGCTCGAGGGGTCTAACCACCGCATGATCGCCGCGTGGAAGGACGGAAAGCGCCGGGACCTCGACCCGTTCTTCCTCGACGCCGCGCGGCGCGCAGCGGAGGCCCTCGCCCCCACGCTCGCCGTCGCCGACACGGTCGTCCCGATACCGCCACATCGTCGCTCGATCCGGGCGAGGGGGCGGGACCTGACGAAGGCGCTCGCGGTCGCGGTAGGCGAGGGCCTGGCGGCGCGGGGTATCGAGGTCTCCGTCGAGCGACTGCTGGAAAACCGGGGGGTTGAGTCGCGGGCCCTCGCGGATCGCGAGCGGTGGACGAACGCGAATCGGGGTATCCGCGGACGAGGGTCGGTGCGGAACGCGAGCGTCGCCATCCTCGTCGACGATGTCGTCACGACGGGGGCGAGTCTGGCCCGGTCGAGCGAGATCCTCGAGGAGAGGGGCATCGCGGTGGTCGGAGCGGTGACGCTCGCCGCGACTCCGCCGCCGCGTCGTTCGGGACCTCCGTCCTTCAGGTTAGGCTCACCTTAGCCGTATGGTGGTTCCGTGAGGCTCAAGGACCTTCCCCCCGGTGTTGACGCCAGCGTCGTCGCCGTCCACGCGGATGGCGAGATCGGGTTGCGCTTGACGGAGATGGGCATCCGTCCGGGGGTTGATGTGCGCGTGCTTCAGCGGGCGGGGATCGCCGGGAGGTTGCTCGCCTTGGGATGCGAGAGGATCGCCGTCGATCTTGCGACGGCGGGAGGCGTCGAGGTCGAACAGAAGGATTCCCGATGATGGACCGGCCCACCGTACTGATCGTCGGCAATCCGAACGTCGGGAAGTCGAGCCTCTTCAACATCCTCGCGGGCGCGCGCCAGCACACGGCCAATGTTCCGGGGACCACCGTGCAACTCGAGCGGGGGACGTGGCGGACGGACGAGGGCGAATTGGACCTCGTCGACCTCCCCGGCACGTACAGCCTGGTCGCACGGACGCCGGACGAGGAGACGGTCGCCAACGCCGTCGCCGAGGCGGATCCCGACACCGTCGCTTGCGTCGTGATCGATACGACCGCTCCGTCTCGATCGCTCTACTTGCTCGCACAGGTCGCGGAGGAGGGCGTCCCGGTCGTCGGGGTCCTGACGATGAACGACCTTTCCGAGGCGCACGGGCACAAGGTCGACCCCGTTTCGTTGTCTCGCTGGGTTGGCGTTCCCGTCGTCGAGGTGGACGTTCGGCAGGGAACCGGGGCGGAGGAACTCGCGAAAGCGGTGGCAACCGTCCAGGGATCGCGCCCCGTCGTGAAGGGCCTTCAGCCGCGAGGTCGCCTCTCCCGCGATCGTGCCGACCGTCTCTCCCTCGATCTCGACGCCGCTCGCGACCGGGCGGACCGCCTCTTCGCTTGGGTCGCGGCTATTGTCGACCACCTCGACGCGCCCCCGGATCGGCGGCGACCGTCGGATGCCATCGACCGAGTGCTCCTCAGCCCGTGGACGGGGATCCCGGTCTTCCTCGTCGTGATGTGGGGATTGTTCGAACTCGCGGCGCGCGCGACCGCCCCCATCATCGCGTGGGTGACGGGATTCCTGGGAGGGCCCGTTGCCAACGGGATTTCCTGGCTGTTGGGGGCGGTGGGACTGGGCGGAGGGTGGTTCGAGTCGCTCCTCATCGACGGCGTGCTGTTGGGCGTCTCGACGGTCGCCTCCCTGGTTCCCGTCCTGGCCCTGGTCTACGCGGCCCTCGGGGTGCTGGAGTCCAGCGGCTACATGGGGAGGGTCGCCGTCGTCGCCGATCGCGCGATGCGGGTCATCGGGCTGGAGGGGAGGGCCGTCCTTCCGCTCATGATCGGATTTGGGTGCAACGTCCCCGCTCTGACCGCTACTCGAGCTCTTCCGGACGCTCGGAGGCGACTCCTGACGGGATTGCTCGTCCCCTTCACCTCGTGCTCGGCGCGCCTTGCGGTCTACATCGTGATCGCGGAGACCTTCTTCCCCCGGCATGCGGGCACGGTGGTGTTCGCCGCGAACCTCCTCAGCGTTGTTCTGGTGATCGGCGTGGGGATGCTCCTCCGCGCCACGATGTTTCGGGACGTCACGCGAGAGCCGCTCGCGATCATCCTTCCCGCCTACCAGTGGCCGAAGATATGGAAGCTCACGCGTTCGGTCATCTCTCGGGTGGGTGAGTTCATTCGGGGTGCTGGGGGGATCATCGTGTCCGCCCTCGTCGTCTTGTGGATCGTCGCGGCGATACCGGTCAAGGGTGGTCACGCGATCGGTGACGTTCCCGTGGAGGACAGCCTCTACGGTGCCGGGGCGAGGGCGGTGGTTCCCCTCCTGGAACCCTTAGGGCTGGGAGACTGGAGAATTTCCTCGTCCCTCCTCACGGGGTTGGTGACCAAGGAGGCCACCGTTGGGGCGCTCGCCCAGTCGTACGCCGTCGACTCCCCAGGAGTCGCCAATGCCTCCGACTTCGGTTCTGAGGTGCGCGCGACCGTCAACGAGACGTCGGGAGGCCACCCCGGCGCGGCGGGTTTCGCCTTCCTCGTTCTCGTCCTCGCCTACGCCCCCTGCCTCGCGACATCGGCGGAGCAGAGAAGGCTCTTCGGGTGGCGTTGGGCGACGGGGGCGTTCGCCATGCACCTCACCGTGGGATGGATATTGGCGACGCTCGTGTTCCACATCGGGAGGCTCCTATGACCGCGCACACGAGTTTCGCTGAGGTTATCGCTGAGGTGGGGGCGGGAGCCACGGTCAACGGAGCCTCCCGATCTCTCGGGCTCCACCCCGATCTGGTTGCGGCCATGGTCGAGGAGGGGGAACGGCTGGGCCTCCTCTCGCGTTACGTCTCCACAGGATCGAGTTGTTCGGGATGCTCGGGTGTGATGCGTGGCGGATGTGCCACATGCCCCCTGACGCACTCACGACCCTCGGTCTAGAGTGAAGGAAGGATCGACCACGATCGCGGTTCGCGCCGCTGAGGAGGTGGAGTTTCCCGCCTAATCCTCGCCCTCTGTCGAAAATCCCGCGGCTCGACCGCCCTACTCAGGAGGTGCCTCACCATGGATGTTGTCGTCGTTGGCCGTCACACGAAGGTCTCGGAGGAGTTCCGGTCCAAAGTCGAGGACAAGTTGCGGAGGATCGAAACGATCGATCATTCCGCCGGACGAATCGATGTCCATGTCACGCACGAGCGCAGCCCCAAGGTCGCGGGCGAGCGCGAGCGTGTCGAACTTACGGTGATTGGCCCCGGACCGATCGTCCGGGCGGAGGCGGCAGCGGAGGATCGTCACACCGCGCTCGATGTCGCGACCGATCGGCTAGTCGAGCGCTTGCGCAAACAGCATGAGCGCCGCATCGAACGCCGCCACGGAAAGGGCAGCGCGGAGGTCTCGCTCGACGACATCCCGCTGGTGGAGGAGAAGGCCACCGCGAGTGTCGAGGCATGGGAGGGGGCACCGGATTCGGCGACTCGCGAGATCCCCCTAGATGGGACTCCCATCGTCATTCGCAGCAAGGTGCACGTCGCACCCCCGATGTCGGTCGCGGATGCGATCGATCAGATGGAGTTAGTCGGCCACGACTTCTTCCTTTTCCACGACGAGGAGAGCGGCCTCGCGTCCGTCGTCTACCGGCGGCGCGGGTGGACGTACGGCGTGATCCAACTCAAAAAGGCGGCAGCGCCCGCGCAACCCGACACTCAACCCACGCCCGTGCGGAAGAGCGCCTAGTCGGCTCGTTGGCCAACGTCGTCGCCCTCCGCCCCCACGGGGCGACCGAGTGGGGTCCGTTCGCCTACGATGGTTGACGAACCACGACCGACGTCAGGAGTAGGGGTGTCCGTTCTCGACAAGGTCCTTCGCATGGGCGAGGGCCGTCATTTCAAGAGCATCGCCAAGGTCGCCGACCTTACGAACAGCCTCGAGCCGATCTACGAAGCCCTCTCCGACGAGGAACTCAAGGGTCTCACCGCCGAGTTTCGGGCGCGCCTAGACGAAGGTGAGTCGCTCGAGACGATCATGCCGGAGGCGTTCGCCGTGGTCAGGGAGGCGTCGAAGCGAACGCTGGGCCTCCGCCCCTTCGACGTCCAGATCATGGGTGGCGTCGCCCTCCACAAGGGAATGGTCGCGGAGATGAAAACCGGCGAGGGCAAGACCCTCGCCGCCGCCCTTCCCGCGTACCTCAATGCCCTGGAGGGCAAGGGTGTCCACATCGTTACGGTCAATGACTACCTGGCCCGTTACCAGTCGGAGTTGATGGGCCGCATTTTCCGGTTCCTGGGAATGGAGACGGGCTGCATCCTGTCGGGGCAACCCCAGGAAGAGCGCCGCAAGCAGTACGCGGCCGACATCACGTACGGGACCAACAACGAGTTTGGCTTTGACTGGCTCCGGGACAACATGGTGCTGCGACCAGATGACATCGTCCAGCGGGACCTCAACTTCGCGATCGTCGACGAGTGCGACTCGATCCTCATCGACGAGGCTCGGACGCCGCTACTCATCTCCGGACCCGCTTCCGGTGACAATAGCCGGTGGTACGGCGAGTTCACCGCCATCGCCAAGACCCTCGTCAAGGACGTCGACTACGAGGTCGAGGAGAAGCGGCGCACGGTCGGCATCCTGGAGCCCGGAATCGACAAGGTCGAGCGCGCCCTGGGGATCGACAACCTGTATTCCGCGCAGAACACACCGCTCATCGCTTTTCTCAACAACGCGATCCGGGCCAAGGAGCTGTTCCAGCGCGACCGCGACTACGTCGTTCAGAATGGCGAGCTCGACATCATCGACGAGCACACCGGCCGCATCCTTAAGGGTCGCCGGTATGGCGAGGGCCTCCACCAGGCGCTCGAGTCGCTCGAGGGTGTGCCGATCAAGGCCGAGGTCCAGACGTTCGCGACGATCACGCTGCAGAACTACTTCCGCAAGTACACCAAGCTCGCGGGAATGACAGGCACGGCCCAGACGGAGTCGGCGGAACTTCGCGGGACGTACAGCCTCGAGGTGGTCGCCATCCCGACGCACCTGCCGATGATTCGCATCGACCAGTCCGACCTCCTCTTCAAGAATGCGGAGGCCAAGTACGATGCCATCCTCAACGACATCCAGGCTCGGCACCAGGCTGGCCAGCCCGTGCTTGTCGGCACGGTGTCGGTCGAGAAGTCGGAGCACCTGTCGAAGGAACTGACCCGCCTCGGCATACCGCACTCCGTCCTCAACGCCAAGCAGCACGCGCGTGAGGCGGCGGTCATTGCCGATGCCGGTCGCACCGGCGCGGTGACGGTTGCCACGAACATGGCGGGCCGCGGTACGGACATCATGCTCGGCGGCAACCCCGAGTTCATCGCGGTCGAAAAGATGGCGGAGAAGGGCATCGACCCCGTCACCGACGCCGAGAAATACGAGCGCGAGTGGGCTCACGTTTTCGAGGACGCGAAGAAGGCCGTGGCGAAGGAGCACGACGAGGTCGTCGCCGCCGGTGGCCTCTACGTCTTGGGCACCGAGCGGCATGAGATGCGTCGCATCGACAACCAGTTGCGCGGTCGTTCCGGACGCCAGGGCGATCCCGGCGAGTCGAGGTTCTACCTGTCGCTACAGGACGACCTCATGCGCATCTTCCAGTCGGGGCTCGCCGCGTCCCTGATGAACTCGAGCGCCTTCCCCGACGACATGCCGATCGAGTCGAAAGTGCTCACCCGTGGGGTGAGGAGTGCGCAGGCGCAGATCGAGGGTCGCAACACCGAGATCCGCAAGACGATCCTCAAGTACGACGACGTCATGGCTCATCAGCGCGACGTCATCTACGCCGAGCGTAAGCGTGTCCTCGCGGGGGAGGATCTTCGCGACGAGGTCATGACCTTCATCGACGAGGTGATCGCCGAGTTCGTCAACGCCGCCCTCGTGGGGCCACAGGACGAATGGAACATCGAGGGCCTGCTGCGTGACCTTCGTGCGATCTACCCCGTTTCCCTTACCGCGGACGAGCTCGTGGAGAACGTCGGTAGCCCCACCGCCGTGACACCCGAGTACCTCATTCGGGAATTGGCCTCCGACGCCCACCTTCGCTACGAGGAGGTTGAGGAACGCATCGGCCCCGACATCATGCGCCAGGTGGAGCGCCAGGTCATCCTCCAGGTGGTGGACGGCAAGTGGCGTGAGCACCTGTACGAGATGGACTACCTGCGCGACGGTATTGGGCTTCGAGCCATGGGTCAGCGCGACCCTTTGATGGAGTACCAACGGGAGAGTTTTCAGATGTTCGAGGCCCTTGCGGGCGCGATCCGCGAGGCAACGCTCCAGGTGCTCTATCGCGTCGAGAAGCGCGAGCAGGCACCGGGGGAGCAGGGGCCTCAGGGCTCCGCGTTCCAGGGTTCGCCCGTGACGGCGACGTCCGCCGCCCAGACGGCGACATCCCGTCCCGCCGGGCCCGCGCCCAAGGGTCCAGCGGTCTCGTCCTCCGGGACGGGTTCGCCCGGAGCGGTGTCGATGTCGCAGATGACGTTCAGCGGCCCGACGCTCGATACGGAGTCGGGGACAACGTCGAGTCGAGCGACCGGCGCATCGAGCCCCGGACGTGCCGCGCAGCGTAAGGCTGCTGCGAAGGGCGGGAAGCGTGGTGCTGGTCCGGCGAGGCCGGCCGGTCCCGCCCATACGCCCGTTCGCAAGGCGCCATCCGATGGTTTGACGTTCCCGGGAACCGCGCGCAACGCCCCGTGTCCCTGCGGCTCCGGCAAGAAGTACAAACTCTGCCACGGCAGGGACGAGACGTAACGACGGCTTAAGCCCGCCTAGCCAATGTCGAGGACGGTGGCCTGCCAGCGTTCCCCGACGTCTTCGAAGCGCGCGGCGATAGCCCTGACTCGGTAGCCGTCGTCCGCGATGATGCTCGTCTCGGCGGCGACGTCGGTCACTCGGTAGACCCGGATCCTTAAGATTCTTACCGGGTGAGGGTCGTGGCGTCCCGCGCGCTGGGCGAGAGCGCCCTGGCGTGCGAGTGACGCGCGAATCTCCGGGGTGACCCAGCGGTTGAGGTGGTTGAGGTCGTTCCCGCCGAGGACGACCTCGAGAGCGGTTTTCGCGACCGTGCACGCGAGCGGGGTGGGATCCCCCAGGATCTTGCGGGGACGGGTGTAGGGGTTGAGGGGGACGGTCGGGCGGGGGACGGGGATGACGAACGAGGTGGCGAGCGGTCGCGCCACCGCAACGGCGGTCATCGCCGCACCTCCGGCGGCAGCGTGAGGACCTGGCCGGGGTAGATGAGGCCAGGGTTGGAGCCAATCGTGTCGCGGTTGGCGGCGTAGATCGTTTGCCACGTTCGCGTGATGTCGGCGTTGCTCGCCCCTGTGGGGAGGAGCGACTGGGCGATACGCCACAGGGAGTCTCCCGGGACGACGACGTGAGTCGCCGGAGAGGGAGAGGGGAAGGGAGGAGGGGAGGAGATCGTGGCTGCGGAGGTAGGGGTGGAGGAGGTAGGAGTGGCGGCGCCCCACTCGACCGACCAGGGATCGACGTGGTCCGTGACCGCACCCCAGTTGGGGGAGACCGCCATCGCGACCGTCGCGCTCGTGGCGGATGCCCCGAGGCCGAGGGTAAGGGCGACGAGGGCGCGCCATGCGCGTGGAACGTGACGCTCGGCCGATTTCCTCGCCGACGGGGAGCGGCCCGCGAAGACGAGCGGAATGGCCATCACGGTGAGATACCCGGCCGCTATGGCCCCCAGGATCGCGACCGTCGTCGTCACCGCTTGGTCGGGGGGCCACGACCCGGGATGCCCTCCCCCGAGCGCGGTGGCCGCGTATCGGGCGAGCACCACCCCCACCGACGGAACCGCCGCGACGAGCCCCGCCGCCCCCAACCGCTTCAAGCCGCCCATTTCTCCACCTCTCTTGTCATCGTATGATGATGTTTGATGTCGTTAGATGATGATAGGTGTACTACCGGGAAGGCCATTTGTCGAGTCGAAGGGGGAGTGCTGTGGAGAAGCGGTGTGCCGTAGCGTGGGTTTGTGCGGTGGAACGACTTGTTCGGTGACCTTGAGGGGCAACTCGCGGCGGCTCACGATGCCGAGTTCGCCACGGAGGTGCTTGAACTCACGACGGCGGAAAGGGCGTCGGTCGCCCTCGCCGAGCGACTGGCCGCGGCCCCTGGCGCAACCGTCGTCCTGTACCTCGTCGGCGGCACCGTCCTCCGCGGGACGGTGGCCGACGCCAACCCGTCGTGGGTCCTTCTCCACGACAGCGCGCGTGAGCACCTCGTCCCGACGGGGGCGATCGCGGCGGTCGAGGGTGCGCCAGACGCTTCGGTGCCCGTTCGCGAGATTGAGCGTCGCCTGACCCTGGGGCACGCGTTGCGATTGGTCGCCCGGGAGGCGTCGCTGGTTCTCGTGGAGACGTCAGGAGGAGAGTTCAGGGGGAAGATCGGCGCGGTGGGAGCCGACCACTGCGACGTGGTCCTCGACTCCGGGCGGGGCGCCCTGGCCGTCCCCTTCTCCGCGTTGCGACGGGTGACCTCGGCCTAGGCTTCCGTGCTCGTTTAGGTTTCCGTACCAGCGTCGGCATCGATCCGTGCGCGGGTGGCCTCGTATTGGCGCTGGATGTACGCCTCGAGTTCCGCCGCCTCGACGCGCCACTGGTTGCGGCCACCCACCTGGATGGCGCGGAGGTCGCCGGACCTGACCAGCGCGTAAGCCTGGGCGGAGGAGATCGCGAGGATCTCCATCACATCGGCGAGGCTGAGGAAGCGCGGCGGCATGGAACCAGTCTCGCATGAGGCTCCCCCGAGGCGCGGTTATCCACACCCCCCTGCGAGGCCCCGTGCGCTCGGGCAGGATGAGCCCATCGCCACCGAAGGAGGTGTCCATGAGTACCATCCGTGGCCCCATTGCCGGCCGACTCAAGCGTCCGGGTTGGACGGATCCTCGCCTGCTCGTCGGCGTCCTGCTCATCGCGGTATCCGTCACCGCGACCGCAACCGTCGTCTCCCGGGCGGACCGGACGGAGCCCTACCTCGTCGCCCGCGGGACCCTCACCCCGGGAACCGTCCTGAGCGAGTCGACCGTCGTCGTCGCGCACGTCAGGGTCGGGGACGGATACGTGCTCGAGGACGACGCGCCGTGGGGCTCGGTCGTCACGCGCGTCGTCAAGCCGGGTGAGCTGATTCCGGAGTCCGCCCTCGCGGAGCCGGGGACGTACGACTCCCGCCCTGTGGCGGTGTCGAGCGCGCTTCCCCTCGCCGAGGGGATCGAGCCCGGCGCGATCGTCGACGTGTGGCTCACGCGCGAGGGCTTTGGCGGCCAGGAGTCCGTGCTTCTCGCTTCCGGGTTGGTCGTCGACCAGGTTGACCACGGCTCGGGGGCCTTTTCCGGTAGCGCGGCGGAGGTGGTGTACGTCCTCGTGCCCGCCGACGACGTCGGCGATTTCCTCGCCGCTCTCGCGGACGATGGCGAGGTCGCCATTGTGGGGCTCGGTGGGAACGGGTCGTCGTGACGACGGCGGTCATCGTCGCCGTGAGGGGGGCGTTGGAGGCGGACATCGCCTCCGCGCTGAGTGCCCACCCCGACGTGGTGGTCGCGCGTCGATGCGCCGACCTCGTCGAGGCCGTCGCTGCTGCTTCCGCTGGCGTTGGAGGTGTCGTCGTCCTCTCCGACCAACCCCGACTCGATCGCAGCGTCGTCCGCTCGCTCTCGCGCCGGGGGGTGGGTGTCGTCGGCGTGCCAACGGAACCGGATGCGGCGGCGACCCTGTTGGCATTAGGGGTGGCGACCGTCGTCCCGTTTGGAGCCAAGCCGGGGGAGGTCGTCGACGCCGTGCTGGACACGATCAACGAACGCGTCCCCGTGCCCGAGGTCAACGCATTGGAGGATCGTGAGGCGGTAGCGGGGGCGATCGTCGCGGTGTGGGGCCCGACGGGGGCGCCGGGGAGGACGACGCTCGCGGTCAATCTCGCGGCGGAGGTGGCGGGCCTCTCGGGCGGCGCGATTCTCGTCGACCTCGACACGTATGGCGGCGCGGTGGCCCAGGCGCTCGGGCTGCTCGACGAGGCCCCCGGCGTGGCGGCGGTCGCGCGTGCGGCCCTTCAAGGGGGGTCGGTCGAGGACGTGATCGAGCGGCATGCGCTGGAGGTGCGGCCCGGGTTGAGGGTCCTGACGGGGATCTCCCGTGCCTCGCGGTGGGCGGAGCTTCCCGTCGCGGCGCTCGAGCCGATGTGGGCGGCGTTGCGGGCCGCTGCCCCCGTGACGGTCGTGGATTGTGGGTTTGGCATCGAGGCGAATGCGGGGGTGACGGTTGGGCCGGGCCGCGACGACGCGACCCGATCCGCGCTCGCGGCGGCGTCCGTGATCCTGGTGGTCGGCTCGGCGGAACCGCTGGGGGTGCAGCGTTTGGTTCAGGCGCTTACGGACCTCGGCGAGGTTGAGGGGGTGGGGGATCAGGTGCGGATCGTGGTGGTGAATCGTGTACGGGCCTCGGTCGCGGGAGCCAAGCCGGGGGAGGCGGTGGCCGACGTGCTGGCCAGGTACGCGTCGGTGAGCGAGGCGTGGATGGTGCCGGAGGACCAGAAGGCGTGCGATGCCGCGACCCTGGCCGGTCAGACCCTGATGGAACGTGCGCCCCACTCGCCCGCCCGCCGAGCGATCGAGGCGATCGCGGGCCACGTGTGGGGTGTGGTGTCGGGGATCCCCTCCGAGGTGACGGTGCGGGGTAAGGGGTAGGTCCGGGAGTCGAGCGATCCACGGCCATTGACCCGAGATCGAACCGAGACAAGTCGACGCCGACGCGGAAGACTGATGCCATGAGGATCTACGTTCCCGCGACCCCCGGTGACCTGGCGGAAGCGCGCTCCGGCTCGTGGGCGCCCGCGCGAGCGTATGCGGTCAACGCCGACCTCG
Source organism: uncultured Demequinaceae bacterium (assembly GCA_964564915.1). GTDB lineage: Bacteria > Actinomycetota > Actinomycetes > Actinomycetales > Demequinaceae > JAFGBM01. Next base: position 20,403 of record CAZMCU010000031.1, read on the forward strand.
CAACCTCGCTCGAGGACGACGAGGTGGCGGACGAGTACGTGCGCGACACCGCCGCCCTCGCGTCGGTTCTGGACCTGGGGTCGCCGCGCCGCGTCGTCGTCGTGGCAGACATCCCGGACTCCCTTGCGACCCCTGCTTCAAGCCGCCACCCCGCCGCCGTCAACCTCACGGGCCCGATCCCGGCCGACGCCGTGGTGTGCGCCTTCGTCGACGAGGAGGGCGCCGAGTCGGATGCCCGTGCCGCGTCCGACGGTGACGAGGAGGCGGTGATGCGCCTCGAGCTTCGGGATCTGCTGTGGTTCGACGCGACGGAGCTGGCTGATCTTGACTAGGTTGTGCGCTTGAGGGTCTCGGAAAGCCCCT
>CAZMCU010000032.1:0-20234 GCA_964564915.1 uncultured Demequinaceae bacterium
AAGAGTGGATCGACTTCAAGCGGACCAAGGAGATTGACCCCATCCGCTTCCGTCCGCACCCCCACGAATTCGAGTTGTACTACGACATCTAAAACCTGACCGCCTCACGGCGAGCGGCGGGGCCATCCTCATGGGTGGCCCCGCCGCTGGCGTTTACTTCCGTCTTCTTAAGGTTGGGGAGGCGTTGTCCCCGTCTGCGGCTGCTCACCTGACGGCGGCTGTTCGGGGGCGCCTAACCCTCCGTTCGACTCCTGGTCGTAGGGAACGTCGGCTGCGTTGGGATCGGTTGAGCGGAATTCGACGGCATCGCCCTCAGGCGCACCGGAGACCATTCCGACATCCATCACCGGCCCTGGCCCCATCTCGGGAGCCATTCCATCGACACCCCCAGTCGCCGGGCCTCCCAGGGGAGCGAACTCGCGGGAATCGGCAGGGGGTTCGTCCTCCGTCTCGTCGATCTCGCCATGGTCGCGATCGCGGAAGATCATCCTCACCGTCATGAACGCGATGACGGCGAGAACCAGCAGGATGATCGCGAGCTTGAGGAGGCCCGACTGGAGTCGATCCACCGCGCTCTGAGGCAAGAGATCGGAAAGGGCGGTCCCTAGCCCACCCTCCGCCCCTCCCGGAACGTGATCGTAAACCCAATCCATCTCGACCCTGCTCGTCGCGTACCAGGCCGCGAGAGCGACGAGCCCGCCACCGAAGAGCATCTTGGGGATAATCCACCGTTTGCGGGGCATGATGAGGAATCCCACGAGGAGGAGGGCGATTCCCACCCACATCCCCCAGAGCCCGACGCGTTCCACCCAGTCATAGCCATGACGGATCGATTGCACCTCATCCGCGGTGAACACCGGGACCGTAATGGGGTCGAGTTGAGACTGGGGGGGGACCATGGTCGACAACCCTGGAACGGTGTTGAGGACGTCGAATAGCGGTTCGGTGATGTTGAGAGACAACTCCAGCGGCGCGAGCGGAAGCGAATCGTCGGTCAGTTGGCTGATGACGCTTTTCTCGATCTGCTTCACCAGGTCAACGAGTTCACCGATGAACGCCTCGGAGCCGACGGTCGACGCGATGGTGTCGTTCAACTGCTGACTCATCCCCGATGCCTCAAGGTCGACCCCGCTTTCGGAAAGGGAGGAGGCCACGGCCGTCTGAGCTTGCTCGACGATGAGCTCCTGGATGTCCGATTGGTGGAGCACCGTGGACGCGATTCCCGACACAAACGAGCCATCGTCAACCGTGTGGACCACGAATCTCGCCGTCGCCCAAAGTCCGAGGGCGAGCACTCCCAGGCTGATCACGAACCAGGCAAGCATCCGACGTAGTACCTTCATGAATCCTCCTTCGCGTCCCACCCAAAGAACACTCGCTCCATCACGCTACGCGCCCGGCGGGCCGCGCGGGAATAGCGCTCGTCCAATTCCGCACCCGTCCATCCCTCACCCAGGATGCCGGCGAGCACCCGCAGTTCCTGGATATCGGAGGGAATGACTCCGGTCTTCGCTCGCGAGTAGCCCCGTAAAGCCATCGCCCCCCGGATCCTTGTCGCGAGGCGCCACGCCGCGGCAAGGGTGTCGGCGTCGTTCCTCTTCAGCACGTTGGCGCCGACCGCCGCTTCGATCGCCGGGAGGGTCAGGGGGGTGCGCAATCCTTCGACGGTGTGGGCGTGGCGGAGCTGGAGAAGTTGGATGGTCCACTCGACGTCGGACAATCCTCCGGGACCGAGTTTGACGTGTCGCCTCGGTTCGATGCCTCGGGGTAGACGCTCGGACTCCATACGAGCCTTGAGGGTTCGCATCTGTTTGAGAGCCGCGGGGGTGAGAGTAGCGGGGTAGCGAACGGGGTTGATCATCTCGACGAAGCGCTCCCCCAGGCCGGGATCCCCCGCCGCGGGCCTCGCACGCAAGAGGGCTTGGGCCTCCCAGGGGTCCGACCACCGACCGTAATACTCTGCGTACGACGCTACGGAGCGAGCGAGCGGACCGTTCTTGCCCTCGGGCCGCAGGTCCGCATCGGTCTCGAGGGGGGGTTGCGGATTGACGCTTTGGAGGAGCCTTCGCGTCTCGGTCGATGTCTGTTGGGCCATGCGGTCCACCTCGGCGCCCTCGGCGCCGTCGTGGGCCTCGTACACGAACAACACGTCGGCGTCTGACGGATAGGACATCTCCATTCCGCCGTATCGCCCCATCGCGATGATCGCCATGTCAAGCGGCAGACTCTTCACACCCGCTGACGCGGCCACCTCCTCCTTGGCTACACGAAGGGCTCCCCCGATGACGACATCGGCGACGTGGGTAATGGTTCGGGCAGCCTCGACGGTGTCGAGGAGTCCCAGGACGTCTGCGGCGGCGGTTCGGGCGAGTTCCCTCCTCCGCAGCCCCCGGAGAGCGGTGATGCACAGTTCGGGATCCTCCGATCGTCGCAGGATGGCATCGGCTTCTTCGGTCAAGCGGTCGAGGTCACGAGGAGCGAGATCCTCATCGGAATCGAGCCACGTTATGTCCTCCGCGGAGGCGAGGAGCGCCTGCGTGACGTATGCGGAGGTCGACAAGAGGCGAGCCAGCCTCTCGGCTGCCGTCCCGGAATCCCGAAGCAACTTGAGGTACCACGCCGCGTCCTTGAGTTGCTCGGAAAGAGACCGGAACGCTAGGAGCCCGGCGTCCGGGTCCGCCCCCATGGCGAACCATCCGATCATCGCGGGAAGGAGTTGGCGCTGGATCGCCGCGCGCCGCGACACGCCCTCCGTGAGGGCAGCGAGATGACGCTGAGCCGCCTCGGGATCGGAGTATCCGATGGAAGCCAGGCGCGCGCGGGCAGCCTCCGGATCGAGCGCTACCTCGTCCGCGCTCAGCCGTGCCACCACGGGGAGGAGGGGCCGATAGAACATTTCGAGGTGCATCGCGCGAACGTCGCGGCGAACCTCGCGCCATGCTTCCTCCAGCGCATCGACCGTCCCGAATCCCGTCCCCCGTGCCAGGCGACGCACGTCGTTCTCCGACTCGGGCATGAGGTGGGTGCGGCGCATCTTGAACACCTGTATGCGGTGTTCCCATACGCGGAGTTGGCGGTACGCCTGCCCCATCCGTGCCGCCTGGTCCCTCCCGACGTACCCGCCTACGCTGAGGGACCCGAGCGCGTCGAGGGTGGCCGTCACGTGAAGCGTGGAGTCCGCGCGTCCATGGACCAGCTGGAGCAGCTGGACCGTAAACTCCACGTCTCTGAGCCCCCCTGGACCCAACTTGATCTGCCGGTCGGACTCGTCGTCCGGCACGTTCTCCTCGACCCTCCTGCGCATCGCCTGAGCTTCTTCGACAAAGTTCTCCCGTTGCGAGGCTTCCCACACCATGGGTTCCACGGCGGTCACGTATGCCGCCCCCACCTCGCGATCGCCCGCGACCCGACGCGCCTTGAGGAGGGCTTGAAACTCCCACGCGTGCGCCCAGCGTTCGTAGTACGCGCGATGCGACGCGACGTTCCTCACCAGGACGCCATCCTTGCCCTCCGGTCGAAGGTTGGCGTCCACTTGCCACAGGGGAGGCTCGACGGAGGCCTTGTCGCACGCCCTCGCCATCGCGATCGCCAGGCGTGCCGCCACCTTGAGCGATCGCTCGTCGTCCACGCCGTCCGCGGGCTCGGCCACGTAGATGACGTCAACGTCGGAGACGTAGTTCAGTTCCTTTGCGCCACACTTCCCCATCCCGATCACCGCCAGTCGGGTGGCGGCGTGGTCGGGTTCGCCCGCCCGCGCGAGGGCAAGTCCCGCCTCCAGCGCGGCGTCGGCGAGGGAGGCGAGCGCGGCCCCGACCGCGGGCATGATCTCGGTGGGTTTGGGGTGCGCTAGATCCTCGGCGGCAACCCGCAGCAACTCCCTGCGGTACGCCAAACGCATCGCGTCCGCGCCGTAGCCGTCGGCGGCGATCGGAGAGTCGGATGAAGGATCCGCCCCAACGGCTTCGAGAAGGATCGCCCGCACGCGGTCCGCCGACGTCTCAAGACCCCCCCGCCCGTCGAGGAAGTCGTCCAGCGCCTCCGGGTGCCGGACGAGGAAGTCTCCCAGGGCCGACGACGCCCCGAGGACCGCGAGGAGCCGAGACACGCTATCGCTCGACCCGATAGCCGTCAGGGTCTTCACGCGCTTCGAGTCTCGCGAGGCCTCGGCCAACCGAAGCAGCTGGAGGGCACAGAGGTCAGGATCTGCGACGTCCGCTAGCGCATCGACGATGGTGGGGAAGGCTCCCTTCACGATCGACTCGAGTTCCGAAAGGCATTTGGCTACCTTCTCCGGATCGGCCGCGCCCGCCTTGCGAAGGCGCGTGGTCTCGGACACCTCTCGGCTCGTCATCCGTGGCCTCCCGGTGGTGCCCTAGAGAACGGGAAGGAAGCGCTCGATTTCGAAGGGTGTGACTTGGGCGCGATACGCTTCCCATTCCGCTCGCTTGTTCCTCAAGAGGAACTGGAACACCTGCTCGCCCAACGTCTCGGCAACGAGTTCGCTCTTCTCCATGGTGTTGACAGCGTCGGCGAGCGACCCGGGCAAGGGCTCGTACCCCATGGCCCGGCGCTCGGCCGGAGAGAGCTCCCACACGTCGTCTTCCGCGCTGTCCGGCAGCGGGTACTCCTCTTGGATGCCCTTGAGCCCGGCGGCGAGGAGAACGGCGTACGCGAGGTACGGGTTAGCCGAGGAGTCGATAGCGCGATACTCGATGCGGCTCGACTGTCCCTTGCCCGGCTTGTAGATGGGGACGCGCACGAGCGCGGAGCGGTTGTTCGACCCCCAGCACACGTACGAGGGGGCCTCCGCTCCTCCCCATAGCCGCTTGTACGAGTTGACGAACTGGTTGGTGACCGCGGTGATCTCTGGGGCGTGCTGGAGCAGTCCCGCGATGAAGTGCTGTGCGACCTTGCTCAATTGAAGCGAGGTTCCCGCTTCGTAGAACGCGTTGCGGTCCCCCTCGAACAGGCTCATGTGGGTGTGCATTCCCGAGCCGGGCGCGCTCACCAAAGGTTTGGGCATGAACGACGCGAACACCCCTTGCTCGAGCGCCACCTCCTTGACGGCCGTGCGGAAGGTCATCACGTTGTCCGCCGTGGTCAGGGCATCGGCGTATCGCAGGTCGATCTCGTTCTGCCCTGGACCGGCCTCGTGGTGGGAGAACTCGACGGAGATCCCCATCGATTCGAGCGTGGTGATGGCTTCGCGTCGGAAGTTGTGGGCCGTACCGCGTGGAACGTTGTCGAAGTATCCCGCCTGATCGACGGGGTGCGGCGGTTCTCCCTCGACGAGGGGTTTGAAGAGGTAGAACTCGATCTCGGGGTGGGTATAGAACGTGAAGCCTTGAGCGGAAGCCTTGTCGAGGGCGCGCTTGAGGACGTTCCTGGGGTCGGTCAAGGCGGGCTCGCCGTCGGGGGTCTGGATGTCGCAGAACATTCGGGCGGCACCGCGCACGTCCCCGCGCCACGGCAGTATCTGGAAGGTCGACGGATCCGGGCAGGCGATCATGTCTGCCTCGTAGACCCTCGTCAGGCCCTCGATGGCGCTCCCGTCGAAACCGATGCCTTCCTCGAAGGCGGCTTCAAGCTCGGCCGGGGCGATGGCGACGGACTTGAGGATGCCCAAGACGTCCGTAAACCAGAGGCGGATGAACCGAATGTCGCGCTCCTCCACGCTGCGAAGCACGAACTCCTGCTGCTTGTCCATGGTCCTATCCTGCCGTACCGATGTTTCCAGTGGGTGACATCGCTCGCATGAATCGTCAGGACTTGACGTCGCGTCCCGTTCTGAAATAATGAACGAACATTCACTCATGAGGAGGAGAACCCATGTCCTGGTCCGTTTCCGACATCCCTAGCCTCTCGGGAAAGGTCGCCGTCGTCACCGGAGCAAACGGTGGACTCGGCCTAGAGACCGCGAAAGCCCTCGCGGGGGCGGGCGCTCACGTTGTCATGGCTGTGCGGGACCAGAAGAAGGCCCAGAAGGCGGTCGAGGACATTCGCGCCTCCCATCCGAAGGCTTCGCTTGAACTCGTCGACCTTGACCTCGGGTCTCAGGCATCCATTAAGGCCGCGGCCGCGACGATTCTCAAGGCCCACCCCATCGTCGACATCCTCGTCAACAACGCTGGCCTCATGGCCCTGCCGGAGAGCCGCACCGTTGACGGTTACGAGACCCAACTCGGTGTCAACCACCTCGGCCACTGGACCCTGACGTCTCTGCTGATGCCCGCCCTCGTGCGCTCCCCCGCCGCTCGGGTCGTCACCGTCTCGTCGATGGCCCGCTACCAAGGCCGCCGCCTCGACCCCGATAACATCCACCTCGAAGGCGTCTACGATCCGTGGCGCGCGTACGGCAACTCGAAACTCGCGAACTACCACTTCGCGTTGGGGCTTCAACGAGAGTTCGAACGCCACGGAATTCGGGCGCGGAGTCTCGTCGCCCACCCGGGCTTATCCCACACCAACCTTCAGGTGAGAACGGACGAGATGGGTGGAGCCGGGAAGAGCGGGGCAAAGTGGCGGGAGGTCGCCGCACGCCGCGGCATGCCGCCCGAACGCGGTGCCCTTCCCCAACTCCGTGCGGCCACCGATCCTCGCGCCAAGGGGGGACAGATGTATGCGCCCCGGTTCATGGCGAGCGGCGTTCCCGTCCGTCGACCCATCCTCCGGCCCGGTCGCCGCAAGTCGATCGCGACCCTGTGGGCCGTCTCCGAGCGGGAGACGGGTGTCGCGCCCCGATTCGATGAGGCGACCCCCCAGGCATGAGCCCCACCGCGCTCCCCGTCGACCGCCCCGCGGCGATCCGTCGGGCCCTGCGGGAACTCGTGGCGGAAAACGGCTTCCACGGCGCATCGATGGCGGCGGTCGCCAAACGGGCGGGGGTCGCGACCGGCACCGCGTACGTCCACTACGCTTCGAAAGACGAGGTGGTCTACGCCACGTACCTTGAGATCAAGGCCGAACTAGGGGCCGACGTGGTCGCGCACGTCAACCCTGCGGCGACTCCTCGCGACCGATTCGAGCAGGCGTGGCGCGCGGTTCACCAGCACTTCCTCGCCCGCCCCGAGTGCGCGCGATTCCTCACCCAGATCGAGGAATCCCCGTACTTCCCGACCGCGTTTCGGCTTCTTCAGGACGAGGGAGGCGATCCACTTCTGGCCGAGGCGACGCGCCCCGAGATTGTCGACCTTCTGGTACCGCTTCCGATCGAGCTCATCTACTCCCTCTCCTTCGCCCTCCCCATTCGACTCGCCGCGACGGGAACCGAAATGGACGACGCCGGAGTCAGAACCCTCATCGATTCATCCTGGAAAGCCATCACGCGCTAGCGGATAGGCTCATTCCATGTCCGCGTTACGCCTCGCCCTTGCCCAGGTCAACCCATGCGTTGGTGACCTGGAGGGCAACGCCGCGATCATCCTCAAGGCGTGCCGCGAAGCCGCGGCGGCGGGTGCGAACGTGGTCGCCCTGCCCGAGATGGTCGTTACGGGATACCCCATCGAGGACCTCGCCCTGAGGGAATCCTTCCAGCGTGCGGCGGAGCGTACCGTGCTCGGCATTGCCGCTTCCTTGGGCGACGAGGGCCTCGGCGACCTGACCGTCATCCTTGGTACCCTCGGCGTCGCCGCGGACGGGCGCCCCCTCAACCAGGCCGTTGTCCTCTCGGGAGGCACGGTGGTCGCGAGGTACGCCAAGCACCACCTGCCCAACTACGGCGTGTTCGACGAGCGGCGCATCTTCGCCCCCGGCGACACCGCGTGCGTCATCGAGGTCGAGGGAGCGGGCCTCGGAATCGTCATCTGCGAAGATATCTGGCAAGACGGCGGCCCGGTCTCGGTCATGGAGAAGAACGACATTCGCCTCCTCGTCGTCATCAACGGTTCCCCGTTCGAAGAGGGCAAGGGACACGTCCGCACCGATCTCGCCCGTCGACGCGCCCAAGAGGTCGAGGCCCCCGTCGCGTACGTCAACCTGTGGGGCGGGCAAGACGACCTGGTATTCGACGGACAGTCCTTCATCGTCGCCGAAGACGGCACGGTGCTCGCAACCGCACCGGCGTTCACGGACGCCGTGCTCGTCTGGGATCTTCCCGCGGAGGGCGAGGGCCCACCCCCGCACGGCCCCATCGTCAGCCCCCTCGAGGATGACGCACAGGTCTACTGGGCGTGCGTGACCGGGCTGCGCGACTACGTGCGGAAGAACGGGATGTCCCAGGTGACCCTGGGCCTCAGCGGGGGGATCGACTCCGCCTTGTCCGCGATGATGGCCGCCGACGCCCTCGGGGGACCGAACGTCGTTGGCGTGTCGATGCCGTCGCGGTACTCCTCGGACGGCTCCAAGGACGACGCCGCCGAATTGGCCAAGAACCTGGGGATCGAGTACCGAGTCGTTGCGATCGAGCCGATGGTCGCGGCGTTCGAGGATGCGCTTCACCTCACGGGGGTGGCGGCGGAGAACATCCAGGCACGGGTGCGCGGCATGATCCTCATGGGGATCTCCAACTCGGAGGGCCCCATGGTGATCGCGACCGGCAACAAGTCCGAATTGGCGACCGGGTATTCGACCGTGTACGGCGACGCGGTGGGCGGCTTCGCGCCCCTCAAGGACCTCGACAAGTCTCGGGTGTGGGACCTGGCACGGTGGCGCAACCGCTACGCGGAGTCTCACGAGCTCCACCCCCCGATTCCGATCAGGTCGATCGACAAGCCCCCGAGTGCGGAGCTCCGCCCCGACCAAACCGACCAGGACACCCTCCCGCCGTACGACGTCCTCGACGAGGTCCTCGACGCCTACGTCGAGCACGCCGAAGGCCGTGCGGAACTCATCGGGCGCGGCTTCGACCCCACGGTCGTCGACAAGGTACTCTCGCTGACCGACCGCGCCGAATGGAAGCGCCGCCAGTACCCGCCGGGGCCTAAGGTCACGGCGCTCGCGTTCGGTCGCGACCGAAGGCTTCCCATCACGAGCCGCTGGCGTGAGAAAGTTGAGCCATGACCCCCACGACACCGGAACGCAAGAAGGTCCGCATCCACCACTTCAAGGAGATGAAGGCCCGCGGCGAGAAGATCGTCATGCTCACCGCATACGACGTCGCGACGGCGCGCATCTTCGACGCAGCCGGGGTCGACATCCTCCTCGTGGGCGACTCGCTCGGCGACAATATCCTCGGCCACGGCAACACCGCCGCCGTCACGCTCGACGAGATGATCCCGCTCATCCGCGCGGTTGTGCGCGGGACCTCGAAGGCGTTTGTCGTCGCCGACCTGCCGTTCGGGACCTACGAGGCGAGCCCGGAGCAAGCCGTGCTGTCGGCCGTACGGGTCGTCAAGGAGACAGGCGCGCAAGCCGTCAAGTTCGAGGGTGGACGACGGGTGGCCCCGCAGGCGAAGGCCGTCGTCGATGCCGGAATCCCCTTCGTCGGGCACTTAGGCTTCACCCCCCAGTCGGAGAACCAACTGGGTGGGCGCCGGGTTCAAGGCCGCGGGGAGGGAGCGTACGACACGTTGCTCGCCGACGCCCTCGCGCTTCAGGATGCCGGGGCGTTCATGCTCGTGCTGGAAATGGTCGTCGCGCCCGTCGCGACGAAGATCTCCCACGCCCTCGACATCCCGACGATCGGAATCGGCGCGGGGCCGGGGACCGACGGTCAGGTCCTGGTCTGGCTCGACATGGCGGGTATGGGCGATTGGTCGCCGAGTTTCGCCAAACGCTACGGGGAGATCGGGAAGGCGCTTCAGGGGGCCACGGAGGCGTACGTCGCCGACATCAGGGGCGGCACGTTCCCCGACAAAGGCCATTACTTCGAGGAGTAACGGTCCATGAGGACGCCTCTAGCCGTGTGGATATGGAACGGGCTGTTCTTCGCCATGGTCCTGATTCCCCTGGCGATCTTCTGGCAGGACCGCGGGAGCGTTTTCCCTCACGACCCAGGAACCGATGACCCCTCGCTCCTCCGGCACGTTCTCGCGTCGGCCATGTACGTCGCGATGGTCGTGCTCACCCTCGCGTGGCTCCGCTCGAACGGGAAGGTAGCGGTTCTTCTCGGGGCGCTCGCGTTTTCCGCCGCACTCGGTGCGGTTGTCGCGTTTGAGGGGACCGTTTCGGAAGCCGTGAGGACGACCGGGGTACGCAGCATCGGGCTTGATGTCGCCGTTGCCATCCTCATCTACTTCTCCGCTGGCGTCGCGGGGAGCGCGCTCCTGTCGGGGATCGTGGTCGCGGTGCGACGCGCCCGTGCTCGCTAGCGCTGTAACCGAGGCTCGAACGACTCGAGGATGAGCCGCGCCATACGACGACACGTCTCCTCCCGCCAATCCCCCATCCTTGCCGCCATCTCCGGGGGCAGTCCTCGCTCCCCTTTGGGTACACGAGACACGCTGAACATCGCGAAACCGACGGCGAGAGCGACAAGCGATTGCGTCATCTCGACCGCGTCGTCAAGCGAAAATCCGATCGACACGAGGTACGCGAGCCCATCCTCCATGCCGTTCTCCAGGCGCCAACCCGCGAGACTCATGAGATTGGGGTGGGCGATGAGAAGTCGCCGGTATTCCGCAAAGACGTCCTCAAGGAACGGCATCCATCCGACGGAAGGATCGACGGTCACCCTCATTTCCGAGCGCGCTCGACCGATGACGCCATCGAGGAGCGCCCGCTTGTCGGCGACGTGATGATAGAGGGAGGCCGCCTCGACCCCGAGATCCGCGGCAAGGCGGCGCATCGACAGCGCGTCGAGGCCATCGGTGTCGACGATGTGGAGGGCGCGTTCGAAGATCAGGTCCCGCGTCAGTGGAGTTTCTCGTGCCACGACTTGACCCTAACACCGTTAGGTGGCACACTCGTGTACCGACAACCTAACGGCGTTAGGGTAACCGCCCGCGCGATATCTCAGGAGGCACGTCCGTGCGCATCGCATTCGGCATCTTCGTCATCTTTCACGCCCTCGTCCATGCAATGTATGTGGGCCAGGCGCTCCGATGGTTCGAACTCAGGCCCGGCTTGACCTGGCCGGATGGGTCCTGGGTGCTCTCGTCGCTCTCCGATACCGGCGTGCGACTCTTCGCCGCCCTCAGCATCGGGCTGTGCTCGCTCACCATGATCGTCGGCGCCACGGGGTATCTCGCGAACGCATCGTGGGGAGGCTGGGTCGTCATCGCGAGCGCCGCGCTCGTGTCCGTCATCCACGCCCTCTTGTGGAGTGGCAAATGGGCCCAGTTCGGGGATCAGGGCGGGTATGGCGTGATCATCAACGCAGCAGTCATCGCGGTTGTCCTCGTTCAGCATTAGCGAGATCCCTCGCGGGGAACAACGTGCGCCTAACCCCCGTTGCGAGGGCGAAAGCTCAATTGCACCGCGGGCCCACTCCCCGGCTTCCACTTAATGCTGCAGCCGACGCTGGATAGTTGAGGTTCCGGCACCGCCTCGCCCTTGAGGACGAGATCGGCGGCCGCGCGGAGAGACGCGCCCGTCGGCGTTATGCCGTTCTTCGGGCGAGAGTCGTCGAACTGACCGTGATACGCGAGCCGCCTCGCACTGTCGTACAGGAAGAAGTCGGGCGTGCACTCCGCGCCATACGCCTTGGCGACCTCTTGCGTTTCGTCGTAGAGGTAGGGAAAGGTGAACCCGGCGCGCATTGCCTGATCGAGCATCTCGTCCGGGCCATCCTCCGGGTACGTGGACACGTCGTTGGACGAGATCGCCACGACGGCGAGACCCTTCTCCGCGTATTCCGACGCGAACGCGCCGAGCGGGGATTCGATGTTGCGGACGTAGGGGCAGTGGTTGCACAGGAAAACCACGAGAAGGGCAGGGGCCGATGCGAAGTCGCCCGGGGTGACGGAGCCTCTCCCGTCCGCCGTCGACAGCGAGAAGTCGGGGGCGGGTGAACCGAGGGCTAAGGATGCGGAGTCTGTTGCCATGGACCCATTGTTCCCTGAAGAGATCACGAGCGCATCCCCAACCGCCGGACGCTACTCCTCCGGCTGATCGTCCAGCCCAGCCCAGGCGTCGTCCTCCTCATCCCAGTCGATGTTGCGTGCCGCGGCGATCTCCAACGCCTTCTCGGCTTCCTCGAGGGTCTCGTAGGGGCCCATGAGGTGCTCCCACGGGCTGAGCCTCCCCTTCTCCACCATCCGCGTCCGGACGTTGTAGTAGTACTCGCCCAGGTCCTCGTTTTCCGTCGCTTCGTTCTTCGTCATGTGCCCTCCCTCCCCTCGGATCGTCCTGTACGTCCAGCATCGCCGTGCGGCGCGGGGGCGTCAAGGTGCGGCGCAGGGGCGTTAAGGTGCGGCGCGGGCGTGTGAAAGGGCGCCGCGGGCGACTCCCGGATAGGCTCATCCCATGAGATCCGCGCGCGCCCCGATCACCAAGGGCACGGTGTCGGCGCTACGCCCCGTACCGTCGAACATCCCGCGGCCCGAGTACGTCGGGAAGCGTCACGCGGCACAGTGGCGCGGCGGTGACGTGCACTCCCCTGAGACGGTCGAGCGGATCCGCAGCACCAGCAGGCTCGCCGCCCAGGCCCTGTCCGAGGTGTGTCGCAACGTGGTCCCCGGTGTTACCACCGACGAGCTCGACCGTATCGGCCACGAGTTTCTGTGCGACAACGGCGCCTATCCCTCCACCCTCGGCTACCCCGGTGCCGCGGGCCGGCCCCCGTTCCCCAAGTCGCTTTGCGCGTCACTCAACGAGATCATCTGCCACGGGATCCCCGACTCGACGATCGTCCAGGAGGGCGACGTCGTCAAGATCGACATCACCGCGTTCAAGGACGGGGTGCACGGAGACAACTGCGCGACCGTCATCGCGGGTGAGGGGTCCCAGCAGGCGCGCGACCTCGTTCGGGTGACACGTGAGGCGATGGAGCGCGGTATCGACGCGGCGAAGCCCGGGCGCGAGGTCAACGTCATCGGGCGCGTCATCGAGCGGTACGCGGCCCGGCACGGTTTCGAGTCCGTCCGCAGTTACACGGGCCACGGTGTGGGCCCAGCCTTCCATAGCGGCCTCGTCATCCCCCACTACGACTCCGCCCCCTACCACAACGACATCATCGTGCCCGGGATGGTCTTCACCGTGGAACCGATGCTCGTCGCGGGCTCGGAGGACAATCACGAGTGGGACGACGGGTGGACGGTCGCGACGAACGACGGCTCCTGGTGCGCCCAGTTCGAGAACACCCTCCTGATTACGGAGAACGGGGCGGAGGTGTTGACCATCCCATGAAGCGCGTCGCCATCGGAGTCGATATCGGGGGATCCGGAATCAAAGGGGCTCCCGTCAACCTCGCCACGGGACAACTCCTCGCTGACCGCTACCGTATCCCCACACCCCAGCCCGCGACCCCTTCCGCCGTTGGTGCCGTCGTCGCCGATGTCATCCGCCACTTCAAGCCCGAGGCCGGCATCCCCGTCGGCGTGACCTTTCCCGGGGTCGTCCAGCAAGGCGTCGTCCGGACGGCGGCGAATCTCGACCCCTCCTGGGTGGGAGTGAACCTCCGGGGAGCGATTCGCACACGAGCGCGGCGGGACGTGCGGGTGATGAACGACGCCGACGCCGCGGGATTCGCCGAGTACGAATACGGCGCGGCGGGAGGCAGGGACGGTGTCGTCCTGATGGTGACGCTCGGGACGGGAATCGGGACGGCCCTCATCGCCGACGGGAGGCTCGTCCCAAACATCGAGATGGGGCATCTCCTTATCGACGGACGCGACGCGGAGGACTTCGCCGCGGAATCCGCTCGCGATCGCCACGGGCTCGACTGGACTGAGTGGGCCGCGCACGTCAACCGCTACCTCCAGGAGATGGAACGGCTGTTGTGGCCGGATCTCATCATCATTGGGGGCGGCGTTTCCAAGGATTACGAGGAGTTCCTGCCCCTCCTCACGCTACGAGCACCCGTCGTTCCCGCTGCCTTGCGGAACCATGCGGGGATCGTCGGGGCAGCCGCCCAGGCCGCCGAGTCGGCGCGTATTTCGGCGCAGCACGCGGCGCGGCGGCAGGGATCGAAGGCTTAGGCGCCATCCTGTGAAAATGTCCACTCGAACCGTTTCGTCTACCCCTGGTGGGCACCGCCGGAGCACCGTAGGCTCGTAGGTAACAGCTATTCACCAAAGGAGGTGAAGGATGCTGACGTCCGAGATCGTCATCGAACGCCCGCCCAATGACGTGTGGGCCTTCTTCATCGCGCCGGACAATTGGAAGAAATGGTCAAGGCTCTCGTTGTCCACCGCCCGTTGGGCGGTGGGGGGCAGCCTCCACTTTGAGAAAGGTATGACGTCGAAGATCGAGGCCATCACCCCCGGACAAATGGTCAAGTACGGGGACGCATGGTCGGAAGAGACGTGGACCTTCGCGTCACACCCGAGTGGCACCACCGTACGCGTCGACGAGACCCCTCGAGGAATCGCCTATTCCGATCACGGGGCCGCGGCCCTCGCCAAGACCCGCCTGGCTCTGGAGAAGATGAAAGCCGCTATCGAGAACCCCGTGGAGCCCGAGTCGGACGAGGACGAGACCCCACCGGTAGAGAACGTGGCTCCACCGGCGGAGGCTCCCGGGTTCCCTCGTAGCGGCGGCATGCCCAGCCTCGTCCAGGACGATGACGATGGGGGGCCGAACCCGGGCCTGCGACGCATCCCCTTCTAGGTGCGCACCGGGCACCCTGGACAAGGAACTCCATGCCCGATATCACGAGGCTAGAAGCCGAACACGACGTCGACGCCCTCATCGGAGCGCTCGCCGACGTCAGCGCGCGCGAGCGAGCCCTCTTCGCCCTTGGTCGCCTGGGTGATCCCTCCGCCATCGAGCCGGTCGCTCGGCTCCTCGGGGACAGCCTCGAAGGCGTCCGCGCGGCGGCGGCCTGGGCTCTCGGCATGCTCGGGCCCGCGGCCGCGGGCCCGCTCGTCGCCGCCCTAAGGGACAAACGAACCCGCACGGTGGCCAGTGAGGCACTCGCGAAGGTCGGCGGCCCGAGCACCCGTCTTCTCCTCATCGAAGCGCTCCGAGACCCCGACCCGGAGTGCCGCACAACCGTGGTCGCCACCCTCGGCAAGCGGGGTGACCTGGCCTCCATCGATGCCCTCGTCGCGATCCTCCACAACGACCCCGAGAGCGAGGTACGCTTCACGGCGACCGAAGCACTGGGCCAACTCGGCGATCCCGCCGCGGTCGAACCCCTCACGGTGGCACTCAAGGACGAGTCGGGTCGTGTGGGTTGGGGTGCCGTGAACGCGCTCGGGGCGATCGGCGACCAATCCGCCGTCGGCCCGCTCATCGACGTGCTGCGCGACTCCCGGTGGGCGATGCGCTGGATGGCCGCGGAGGCGCTGGGAAACCTCGGCGATCCCCAAGCCGTCGAGGCCCTGATCGTGGCCCTCCACGACGAGAACGCTTCCGTGCGAGAGACCGCGTGTTCGGCCCTCGGCCAAGTGGGGGACACCACCGCCGTCAACCCGCTCATCGTCGCCCTGAACGACCCCGAGCGCCAAGTACGTCGCGCCGCGGTTCAGGCTCTCGCCACCCTCGGCGATCGCGCCGCCCTGGGTCCGCTCAACGCCGCACGCCACCACGACGATCCGGACACGCGCGATGCCGCGAGCGGCGCGATCAAGAAGCTCGACGGCCAGTGGGGTCTGGTGTGGCCCGAAGACCAGGGACACTAGGGCGGCCTGACGCCCGGCTCAACTAGTTCTCGATCGAGTGGACGAACAGGCCGGAGCGCAGTTTCGGTTCGAACCAGGTGGACTTGGGCGGCATGACGTCGCCGCGGTCGGCAACGTCCATGACCTCCTCCGGAGAGGTGGGGTGGAGAGCGAAGGCTGCGATGTAGTCTCCCGAGTCGACAAGCCGCACCAGTTCCGCCGTGCCACGAATGCCGCCGACGAAGGCGAGGCGCTTGTCGATACGCGGATCGTCGATCCCCAGAATCGGCGCGAGCACGCGCTGCTGGAGCAACGACACATCCAGACGCGCGATCGGGTCGGATTCGTCGACGACCTCCTCCCGGGTGGTCAGCAGGTACCAGGCGCCATCCGAGTAGAGCCCGAACTGATGATGCCCGAGTGTAGGCGCGGCGGGAGTGGGCCGGACGTCGAAACTGGTGCTGAGCGCGTCGAGGAACGACGCCAGAGTGTGCTCCCCGAGGTCGCGAACCACCCTGTTGTAGGCCATGACGGTGAGGTCGTCTGCCGGAAAGGCGACGACGGGGAAGTAGGCGGCCTCCCCTTCTCCGCGTTCATCCCAGACCCGTGCCGCCGCGGCGCTGCGATGGTGCCCGTCGGCGAGGTAGAGGGTCGGGATGTGCTCGAAAGCCGTGACGAGCGTCTGGATCGCCGGGGCGTCGTCGACGACCCACACGGTATTGGCGACGCCGTCGTCGGAGGTGAACTCGAATTCCGGGGTGCCCGAGGTAACGTCGTTCACGGTATCGGCGATGGCCGCCGCGCCCGGCGCGTCGGGGCGGTACATCAGGATTGCCGATTCATCGTGCGCGCCCAGAACCTCGATGTGCCGCGTGCGGTCGTTCTCCTTGTCCGGGCGCGTGTGCTCATGAATGGCGATGAGGCCCCGCCGATAGTCCTCGACGCTGGCGCAGCCCACCACTCCGGTCTGGACCCTGTCGCCCATCCTCTGGCGGTACACCAACAATCCAGGCTTCTCATCACGGACCAACGAACCCCGACGCACAAAGTCGTCGAGCGTCGCCCGTCCGAGCCGGTGGACCTCCTCAGCGTCCACCTTCGCGGCCGGGTCGAGGTTGACCTCGGGGCGCGAAATGCGAAGGAAACTCTCCGGGTTCTCCGCCGCCAGAGCCCGAGCCTCCGCGGTGCTCACCACGTCGTACGGTGGCGCGGCCACGCGGCTGGCGAGTTCGCGAGGTGGGCGAAGGGCGGGGAAGGGCCGGATCATGGTCACCGCGCTATCCTTCCACGCCTTGCTCGTCCGCAGCGACGACGCGTCGTCAGCCGCTCCCCCACCCGCCCACCGGGCCAGGCGGATAGGTGCCCGCGGCGATCCCCCGCCAGAAGTCGTCGATGGTGTCGGGGTCGAGGAGCACCGTCGATCCCACGCCGTCGACCCGATAGTCCAAGCTGACGAGCGGAGGCGTCCCGGTGACCGCACCGTCCCCGTGCGCCGAGGCGAACGCGCGAGCCGCTTGCGCCAGGTCGAGGATGCCCATTCCGTTGCTTACCCGTAGCGACGCGAGCGCCGCGTCGGATATCCGGATCACCGCGAACGGATTGAGCAGGGTCGACGGGCGAAGCGCCTTGGCGGCCACGGCGTCGACGAGTTGCTGCTGACGCTGCGTGCGTCCGATATCGCCGATCGGGTCGCCGTATCGCATCCGGGAAAAGGCGAGCGCCGTCGTGCCATCGACCTCGTGGCACCCCGCCGTCCAGACGAGGGTGCTGTACGGATCGTTGACGTCCTTGTCGTAGCAGAGCTCGACGCCACCGAGGGCGTTGACCACGTCGGATACTCCCGTGAAGCCGATTTCGATGTAACGATCGATCGTCAACCCCGTCAAGTCCTCCACGGTTTGCACGAGCAGTGGCGCACCACCATAGGCGAAGGCTGCGTTGATCTTGTTTCTCCCGTGCCCGGGAATCTCCACGTACGAGTCGCGGGGAATGCTGATGAGCGCCGTGGGCCCGCTGACGGGCTGGTGCAGGACCATGATCGTGTCCGTCCGCGCGCCGGTGGTGCCGTCGTCCGCCCACCCCTCGCGAGAATCCGAACCCACGATGAGATAGGTCTGCCCGGGGGTGTCGGGGGCGCCGCTCAACGCGTCGACGTGGACGATGCTCGACTGAGCCCAGAGAAGGAAGGCCCCCAGCGACAGGACGACGATGAGCACGACGACGATGAGTGAGTTCCGAATCCAGTGCCGTTTGCGCCGCTTGACGGGTGCCTTCTGAACGATGCTCCGACCGGGGTCCCCAGCGTATCTGTCCACCTAGAGAACCTAACCCCATCGGGGCTGTCATCCGTCCATTCGCGCGCCGAAGGTTGGGTGTGGCGGCTCCGAGCGCGACCACAGTGCCAGGTTCTCTCGCTGCTCCTCCCGAAGCGCCGCCTCGATGGTCGCCAACTGGGCGTCGTCGCACGGTAGGTCGAACGCGAATCGAACGGCACGGGCGACGTCACCTCGATAGTCGTGCCCCGTGGAGCCGAACGTGCCCGGAGCGGTGTTCTGGGCGTTCTTCGCGTCGATCGCAGCCTGGAGGAACGTCGTCGGGGTGGACCATCCCGCCTCCGGAGGCACGGACGCCGGCCGATTGTCCCCCAACCACCACGGATGCTCCACCAGCAGGGAGGGGCTGAAGAGCGTGACCGCGTCGTCCTCGTGGCAAATAAGAACGTAGCGAGCGGGGCTCGACGCAGGGTCGATGCGATCGAGGTCGTCGGCGGTCGCGACCCGGAGGATCTCCTTGGGATCGACGTCACGGGTCGCTGGATCCCGCACTTCGTGCGCCCAGCGGCTCGTGTCGGGAATGCCGAGCCATAGGGCCCGGTCGATTCTGAGGTCACGAAGGCCCTGGGTGCCCGTGTGGAGGAACGCGTCCTGGCTCGTGTGGGCACCGAGGCTCTCACCGAACAGGACGACCCTGGGGCGATGGGCTGCGTCGCGTTCCGCGAGCCTCTGCGCCACCGCGGTCCACAAGGCGCGATTCTGTCGGCGAGCGTCCGCGACCCTATCGAGAGATAGCCACGATGGCCGCGAGGCGTATTGCATCGTGACCGAGGCGCAATCTCCCTTGCTGAGGTATTCCCATGCGGCGCTTGCGGCGTAGTTGATGTATCCACTACCCGTCGGCGAGCACAAGACGAGGAGCGATCGATCGAGGGCCCCCGTTCGGTCGATCTCGTCGAGCGCCAACTCAACTCGCTCCTCGATCGTGGGGGCCGACGTTGAACCGACATACACGCGGATGGGGTCGAGCGCGGGCTCTCCCATAACCTCGGCGATCCTGTCCGCTGGTGTCACGGACGCCAGGTGACGACGCGCCTCTCGCGTGAGGGAATCCCATGCGATGACACTGCCCGAGCCGCCGCTGACGTGCGGGGATTCCGGGGCGATCGAGAGCGCGGGGTCGGGGGTCGACATCACGCGCTCCTCCCGACGAACAAACCCGACTCCGGCAACGTAGACGATCCCACCGATCGCGGCGAGGGAGATGGCGTGACTGACGAAGGCGGGCCAGCGCCTGCCTCCGCTTGCCCATGTGACACCCGCCCCAACCCCCTCGGCGGCTCGTCGTTCGACTGCCGCGAGGGCGACCGCGCCCGCTGCGGTGACGGCCCCAATTCCGACGGAGGTGGCCAGCGGCGGTTGGCGATCCCTTGGGGCGGTCGTGCCTTCCCGGTCCCGAAGGAGCGAACGAATGTGCTGGACCGCCCCCGCCACCCCCGCGGCGACGCCGATGAGGACGGGAGCGCTCCGCAGCACTGTGCCGGGGGGACGACTCGATCCCGGAAGGTCATCGAGCGAGGCTGCCACCAGCCCCGCACCAGAGGCCGCGGCCATCCGGTGACTGATCGCCCGAGCCAGCGCTCGTTCGCGCGACTCGCCCTCGCGATAGGGAAGCGCCGCACGGATCACCGACGAGACCCCGAGCATCGTCAGGTTGATGGCCCTCATCGTCCGCGCCATTTTCTCGGGGTCGGTGCGGCCGTCGGAACTCCCCAGGAGTCCGTGCGCGACGCCCCGGGCGGCCTCCTGGGTGACGGTCGCAAGCGAGTAGTTCATGGCGGCTGTCAGGCCGGTCACCACGCCCTGGTCCACGGTGGATCGCGGATGCACGAGCGGCACGAGGCTTCGTGGTACGGAGGCCGAAGCGGCGATAACCCCCGCCCGCTGGCTCATCGACATTGGCCGCAGCCTGGGACCCCGCATCTCTGCATCGTATCCACGGGAGGGCGCCGTTACCCGCACCTTCGCTCTAGGATCGGGACATGAAACCCAACACACCAGAAGAGCGTGCAAGGAAGCGCGCCAACGAGTACGTCGGCCTCCTGTGGCACATCGCCTCGTACATCGTCATCATCCCGTTCATGTTCCTCCTGGACTGGTACGTGGACCCTGGAATTCAATGGGCCTATTGGGTTGCCCTACCGTGGGGCGTCGGGCTTCTCTTCCATGTGTTCGCTTACATCATCGACGACCGTCTCACGGAGCGCGCCTACGAACGCTTCCTCGAGCAGGAGAAGCGGAAAGCGAAATCGGCGAAGGC
>CAZMCU010000033.1:0-19869 GCA_964564915.1 uncultured Demequinaceae bacterium
ACGGGACGGCCCCTCCCCCACGAGCCCTCAGATCCCGGGCTTCGAACGCCGCCGCTAGGGCGGACGCATCCGCAGCCCCTTGGGCACGGGATGCGGCGACGCCAAGCCCGCCCGCGATCGCGATGCCACCCACGAGCATCGCGGCCACGACAACGAGGGCCACCATCAGGACGGATACCGAACCACCCTCGACGGAGGTGGCGCTCCTCTCGCGCCTGCCCCTCCCGCTAATCCTGGGCACGCGCCACCGCCGAACCCCGCGCCACCAGCCCCCACGGAGCCGAATCCTCAACGGTCACGCGGATCCACGCGCCGTCGTGAGCGATCCTGACATCCGCGTCGGTGCCCGCCACGCGCCATGCCGCCGCCCTTGCCTCGGCGTCCCCGTCCGTGATGGCGATCCGAGCCGCCATACTCGCGGCGTCCTGGGCCCGGATCGCCGCGATCCCCAACTGGGCCGCGACGCCGAGACTCGCGAGCACGACCGCGATTCCCGGTAGGACCATCGCAAACTCCACGGTCGCCGAACCGCGCTCCCTCCCCGCAATGAGGTTTCTCATCGCGCTGCGGTTCTTGCGCCACCGCACCCTACGCCACCGCACGCTAGTGCCCCATGGCCGAACCGATGAGCGACATCAACCAACCCCGCACTTCGGGCGACTTGAGGATGGCGACGAGCACCCCCGCCAGTCCCGCCGCCGCGAGGGTGACGACCGCATATTCCGTCGTCACCGATCCTTGTTCCTTCGACATGTTCTTCTCCTTTCGACGGTCGCTCTCGCGCCGTCCCTCGACGTTCACGTCCCCCGCACCGTGATGCCGGAGGCGAGCGCGACGACGAGCGGCATCACCCCAACGACGACGAACGCGGGAAGCAAACACAGCGAGAGGGGAAGGGTTGCCGCGACCCCGAGCCTGCCCGCCGCGCGTTCCGCCTCCGCCCGCCCTTTCTCGATGATCGCTTCCCGGGTCGCTCTCAGGGTGGGCCCGGGCGACGCTCCACGCAGCCACGATGACCTCAAGGCTTTCTCGAGCGGTTCCAGCGCTTCCGGCACCTCCGCCCACGCCGACGTCCACGCTTGTCCCTCCGCGAGCCCACCGGCCACCCGCTGAAGGTGATCGCCGACGTCCGGTCCGATCGCGGCTCCGGTGACGGCGAGGGCCGACCGCACGTCGAGGCCCGCACCGACCCCCGCTTCCGCGAGCGCGAGCGGAAGCGAAGCGGGCCCCGCCCCCGACCCCGCCTTCTCGGCGCGAGCGATCATCCGCTTGAGCCAAGCGCGACCGGAACCCCACAGCGCACCCCCGAGGAGGAGCAGGCCCCATCCGAGGGGAGTGCCGAAGAGGATGCGCGCGGCACCGGGATCGAGCACCACGGCGACCACCCACCCGACGACCGGAAGCCACAGGAGCACGGTCGCGCTCGCGCGCGGACCCGCAAGCATCGCTTCCCGCGCGGCTTCGGCCCTGCGACGGCTCCGTTCCGTCTCCTCGATACACGCCAAGACGTCGGCCAGCGGTGCCCCCGCGGTGTGAGCGAGCCTTCCCGCGGCACGCAGCGCCTCCGACTCGTGTGGCGTGATCGCGTCCGTCGAACCCCGCGAGGCTCGCCCATGGGTCACGAGCCCGGGTGCGCCATCCGGCTCGACCGAGGCGCCAAACGCCTCCCACCATGCGGCCTCCGGAGTCGCCCCGGATCGCAAGAGCCCGATCGCCTCCATCGTGGCGAACCCGTCGCTCATGCCGCGACCCCCCAGAGCGGTGTCACACGGTCCGTTTCTGGCTGCGGCCCTCTTCCTACGCACGCGCGCAACTCCCCCCACGCTGGCCCTTCGCTGACGTCCCCCCGTGCCCCCACCTTCAGGGCCGGGTCGACGCGCAGAGATGGCTCGCGACGCATGCCTTCGCGCGCGCGCAGCACCGCCACCTCCGTCACCCGTCGCGTCGCACCGACCTTCTCCAGGTGAATCACGGCATCGAAGGCGGCCGCCGCGTGGAGATCGGTAGCGCGCCGATCCATCCCCGCGAGCGCCCCCAAGGCGGCGAACCGCGCGGGAACGTCCGCCGGCGCGTTTGCATGAAGGGTGGCCATCCCCCCGCGATGGCCGGTGTTGAGCGCCGTCAACACGTCGCGAACCTCGGCCCCCCGGCACTCGCCGAGCACGATCCTGTCCGGGCGCATCCGAAGAGCCTCGCGGACGAGCCTCGCGAGCGGCACTTCTCCCGCGCCGTCGACGTTGGCCCTCCTCTCGACGAGTCGAACGACGTGCGGATGGTTCGGGTTGACCTCGCCCGCTTCCTCGATGACGACGATGCGTTCGCCGGGATCGACGAGGGAAAGCAGCGTGGCTAGGAGCGTCGTCTTCCCACTTCCCGTCGCCCCGGTGATGAGGAGACTCGCCCGCGCCGAGACGAGGGCGACGAGCACGTCCGCGATACGGGGCGCGAGGGTGCCACCGAGCACGAGGTCGTCGACCGTCAGCGCCCTGCTGCGAACGGTACGGAGCGAGATGGTCGCACACCCGTCGACGATGGGGGGAAGGGCGGCGTGCAGTCGGGTTCCATCCGGAAGCCGCGCGTCGACCAGGGGCGAAGCGTCGTCGAGGCGTCGTCCGCCCAGGGACGCGAGCCGCACCGCCAATTCACGCACCTCGCCGGCCGAAGCGAACCTTACCGCCGCCCTCTCGAGCCCGGCTCCCCGGTCGACCCATACCTCGGTTGGGCCGTTGACGAGAACATCGGTCACGCCGGGGGTTTCGATCACCGATTGAAGCGCCCCGGCGTGCCACAGGGTTGATGGTGGTTGCACGGAACCAGCGTCACCCGGGGCAACCGCACGAGAGGCACCTTCGTCGACAACGCGGAAGCCCTCCCGAACGTTGGATGTTGGGGACATCGGTCACATCGCACCCGAGGGCCGACCCGCGCTTCGTAGAATGGTAGGGGAGGGAGGACCGGATCATGGTCGAGTTGCATCGCACCGCCGCGTTCTTCGATCTCGATAAGACGATCATCGCCACGTCGTCGACCGCCGCGTTTTCCCGCGAGTTGCGTACGGGCGGACTTCTCACCCCCGTCGACGCCCTCCGAACCGCGTACGCCCAACTGCTGTTCATGATCGGCGGCGCCGACGAGCGGCAGAGTGACCGCCTGAGGGACGCCATTGCGGACACCATCACCGGCTGGGAAGCCGCCAAGGTTCGCACGATCGTCGAGGAGACCGTCCAGGAGCACATCGACCCCATGGTCTACGAGGAGGCCCTC
Source organism: uncultured Demequinaceae bacterium (assembly GCA_964564915.1). Classification (GTDB taxonomy): domain Bacteria; phylum Actinomycetota; class Actinomycetes; order Actinomycetales; family Demequinaceae; genus JAFGBM01. The sequence continues at coordinate 3,265 of CAZMCU010000033.1, forward strand.
CGCCTCATCCGAAGGCACCAGGCGAACGGCCGCGACGTGATCATCGTGAGCGCGTCCGGCGCGGAAGTCGTCGCCCCCATCGCACGCCTCATCGGTACCAAGGACTTCATCGCCTCCGAGATGGAGGTGGTCGACGGCGAGTACACGGGAAAGATCGGCATGTATTGCTTCGGCCCGCAGAAGGCGGAGGCGATCAAGGCGCTCGCCGAGGAACGGGGGTACGACCTCTCACGCTGCTACGCGTATTCCGACTCCGTGACCGACACCCCCATGCTCGACGCGGTCGGGTTCGGGTACGTGGTCAACCCCGATCGTGCGCTCAAGCGCATCGCGGCGCAGCATGGGTGGGGAATCCTCGATTTCGTCAAGCCCGTCGCTTTGCGGGCGACGACCCGTCGGCGAAACCTCGTCGCCCTCGGGGTGATCGCGAGCGCCGTTGCGCTCCTGTGGATCGGCACCGCCCAGCGGCGCCGCGCCCGTGAAGACCCCTTGTTCTGAGCCCATCCGCCATCGTCGCCGCGTTAGCGTAGGGGCATGGCTTTCGGAACCCGCGCCCTCCTCGCCATCGTTGCCGCGGCCGCGCTTCTCGGCGCCGCCCCCAGCCCGGACTCTTCGTCATCGCCCTCCCCGTCCAACCTGGACGCCTCGTCGACGCCCACCGTCGCGGCTCCCGCCGCACACCCTGGACCCGACGGCGCCACCCGCATCATGTTCCTGGGGGACTCCCTCACGGTCGAGCCGGGCTGCTGGCGCGCGCTGGTGTGGCGCGCCCTGACCGACGCGGGGTACGCGATCGACGCGGTCGGCCCGAACACGGTCAACGGCTGCGGGGCCGTGACCAACACCGCGGGTGCCGCGTGGGATCCGGACAACGCCGGGTACGAAGGTATCAAGGCCACGGCGATCCCCCCGATCATCGCGAGGGACGACCTTCTTGACGGGTATCGGCCCCAGGTCATCGTCATGCTTCTCGGTACGAATGACGTGTGGAACCACGCTCCAGCCGACGCTGTCATCGACCAGTATCAACTCCTCCTCGACGAATTCCGGCAGTACGACCCCGCCATCGTCCTCGTCATCGGCACCCTGCCCCCGGTATCGACGGAGCGGTGCTCGTGGTGCCAACCGGTGATCGACGAACTCAATCCGGCGATCGTGGAGTGGGCCGCCCGCGTCTCGACGCCGGAGTCGCCCGTGTACGCGGCCTCACTCGACGTCGGTTTCGACGTGGTCGCCGACACGCGCGAGGGGGTGCACCCAAACGCCACGGGAGACGAGAAAGTCGCCGCGGCCTTCCTTCCCGCGATCTCCGCGTCTCTCGACACCGTCGAAGCACGGAAGCGTGGGTCAACGTCCCCGCTAGCGTGGATCGCCTTCGCGGCGGCGCTGCTCGCCACGGGTAGCGTCCTCGTCGCGGCACGCAAACGAACCGCGGCCACCCGACGTCGCGACGAATCGACCGACGACTCCGAGCCCCCCTGGATCGGGCCTCCGGACGACGAATCCTAGGTCGCGGTGACCGACTCCTTGGCCTTCCGCTTCCCCGACAGCCGCCCCTCGAGAAATGGACGCTCGATGATGTGCCAGGACAGCGTCGCGACGATGTAGCTGACCACGACCGCGAAGACGGAGATTTCGAGCCAACGCCACGGATCGCTCACCCCGCCGTACGGGAGGAAGTCCGACTCCACCATCCGTCCCACCCACAGGATGACGAGGTAGTGCCAGATGTACAAGCCGAACGAGATCTTGGCCGTGTATCGCATGAAGGGAGAATCGAACGCCTTGCCGAGCGCCTTGCTATACGCGAGTGAGATCAGCAGCACGGCGGCGAGCGCGGCGAACGTCGGGTAGAAGTACGGCTGGTGCTGGAAACTGAACGAGTTGTCGAGTTCGGTGGGAAATCGCTTCCACCAGAACAACCGCCCCATGCCGCACAGCGACAGCACCGCGATCCCGTCGAACCACCAACTCCGCCGTCCGTCGTGGAACACCTTCCACATCACGATGAATCCCGCCGCGAGGATGCCCATCGCGAAATGCGCGAAGAACCCGACGGGGTTGTAGTCCGGCATCCACGACTTCGCTCCGCCGACAAGACCGTACTGCCATCCCCGCCCGTCCCTTCCCGGGATGAACGTGTGCGTGACCCACTGGTTGATGAGAAGCACAACCCCGAGCGCGCCGATCCAGTACCCCCACCCCAGCACCCGCCCGTGCCGCTTGATCGCGAACAGGCCGAGCATCAACAGCGGCATGAGGACGTAGCAGAACACCTCGAAACCGATGGACCACAGCGGCGCATCCTGTTCGGTGGGGAAGAACGTGGTGTAGGTGAACTCGGACGTAAACGTCGCCCCTTGGATGAGGCGGCGCAGCGGGTGCACGATGGCGTAGCCGTCGTGGTTCGCGATGATTCCCGAAACGACGAAACTCACACCAAGGGCAACGTAGAACCCGGGGACGATGCGTTGGGCTCGGCGTTTAATGTAGTGCCCGATGCTCGGGTACGGCCTCTTGAGGAAGAAGGCCGTCCAGAACGGGTAGCTAAGAAGCATCCCCGACAGGACGAAGAAGACGCTCACGCCGGAGGCGCCCTTGATCAGGATTCCGTGAACGTCCTGCAGCCACGTCGACTGGCCCCACGCCGCGAGTTTCTGCGCCAGGTGGTGGGCGATCACCATCAGCGCGGCGGCGGCGCGGACACCGTCCGCACCCGAGATGCGGCCACGCTCTCGAGCCGATGGGGGTGGGGTCGCTGTAGGCAGTTGCTCCGTGACGGTCGCGGTTGTCGCCATGCAGGGAGGCTACCGGATGCGGAGAACGCGCAAGGACGAACCCCGGTCCCCTTCCCCGAATCGTGACCGTTCGCGGCAGTATTGGTCCCATGGGCAGACGCCATGACGGCAAGATCGGACTTTGGGCCGTCGTCGCCATCGGTGTGGGCGGCATGGTCGGCGGTGGCATCTTCGCGGTACTGGGGCTCGCAGTTCAGTTGGCCCACGGCGGTACCCCAATCGCGTTCGCGCTCGCTGGCGGCGTCGCCCTCCTGACGGCGTACTCGTACGCCAAACTCTCGGTCGCGTACCCGAGCCGGGGAGGTACCGTCACCTTCCTCGACCGGGTGTTCGGATCGGGACTGGTGACGGGCAGCCTCAACGTGCTGCTGTGGATGAGCTACGTTGTCATGCTCTCCCTCTATGCTTTCGCGTTCGGCCACTACGGCGCCACGTTCCTACCGGAGACCTGGCAAGGTCCCGGCGCGCACGTACTCATCAGCCTCGCCATCGTCGGCATCACCGGCCTCAACCTGCTCAGCGCCCAAGCGATTGGCAACACGGAGAACTGGATCGTCGGCATCAAGGTGACGATCCTGCTGTTCTTCGTCGCCGCTGGCGCCCACGGAATCGCGACCTCCCAGATCGCGCCGGGGACGTGGTCGTCCCCCGTGCAGTTGGTGGCTGGTGGGATGATCATCTTCCTCGCCTACGAGGGATTCGAACTCATCGCCAACACGGCGCGGGACGCTCGCGATCCGGCCCGTTCACTCCCCCGGGCATACTTCATCTCGGTCAGTTTCGTCATCGTGTTGTACGTAGCCGTCGCTCTTGTTACGGTCGGCACTCTGTCCGTCGACTCGATCGTCGCCGCGAAGGACTACGCGCTCGCGGAGGTCGCCCGGCCCTTTCTCGGGCAGGCGGGATTCTCGCTCATCGCGGTGGCTGCGATGCTTTCCACAGCCTCAGCAATCAACGCAACCCTGTACGGTTCAGCGCGACTCAGTTACGTCATCGCACGCGATGGCGAACTTCCCGCCCAGCTAGAGCGCAAGGTCTGGACGCAACCGATCGAGGGCTTGCTCATCACCGCGGGCCTCACCCTCGTCGTGGCCAACCTCTTCGACCTCACCAGCATCGCGACCCTCGGAAGCGGGGGATTTCTCATCATCTTCGCGGCCGTCAACCTCGCGAACGCCCGGCATGCCTCCCGCACTGGCAGTCGGGCATGGATCTCGGCGATCGGCGCCGTCGCGTGCGTCGTTGCGCTTGGTGCACTGACGTGGCAAACCGTCACCACGGAGCCCGCGAAGATGTGGGTGCTCGTGATCATGGTGACGCTCGCGGTGGCCATCGAAGCCGGATACCGCCTGGCGAAGCGGGAGATCAACCTCCACGAATGAAACCCCGGCCACACACCCTCCACGATCGGAGCCCTCGCCTATCGGCTCGCCGGGTGCTACCGTGCTCTCCGGAGGACACCATGAGGTCGAGAACACGTGGGGCTCTCGCCGCCATCGCGCTCGCGAGCGGCACCATCGTCACCCTCGCGGGGTGTTCGATTTTCAACGCGCCCGGTTCGGCCTCGCCGACCGTCTCCGGCACACCCGTGAGAGTCACCGAGTTCGAGTACTCGATCACCCTCTCCGAACGCACCTTCACCCCCGGCACCTACATCTTCACCGTCACGAACGATGGCGGGGGTAGCCACAACCTCTTCATCAATGGCCCAGGAGTCGACAACGTCTCGACGCCCACCCTTGCCCCCAGTCAGACCGCATGGCTCGTCGTCACCCTTGAGGAGGGCACGTACGAATTGTGGTCGCACTACGCGGACGACAAACCCGCGGGCATGGACGTTTGGATCACCGTCTCCTAGGGCAACCTGCGCTAGTCCTCCGCGAGAACGATGATCCGGTCGTCCGGGCCGTACGCCCGTCGTTCGGTCTTGAGCGGGTTGAGGATCACCTGCGGTTGACCGCCGCCTACACCCGCGAGCACGTACCCGATCGCCGTCGCGTTGCGGTTCCTCGCTCCCGCCAACACGGAGTAGAAGTCGATCTCGATACCCGGGGTTACGTACCAGTCGGCCGGTCGAACGTAGATCTCGCAGCCTTCGCTACCGAAGAGGTCGGCGAAGACCTCGCTCAAGTGCGGGTTCTCCGATACCTGGGACATCATCAAGCTCACCAGGTGGTCGCTCACGATGAAGTCATCGATTCGCGTCACCTCGGCGAGTTTGCGGTTGCGCTCGTCGAGCATTTCGCTCACCACGTTGATGCGCACGTTCGTGCGGCTCATGAGATCGCGAAGGTAAAGCAGGGTCACCAAGGTCTTCGTGTCGGCGTCCTGAACCCCCATGTTGTCGCTATACGCCTGGACGATGACGTGGTCGTACGACTGCGGTTTGAGCGCCTCAAGCGTTGCTCTGGTCGTCGCGCTTCCCTGCTTGATCGTCACCTTGGTGTGGGCGAACGTTCCGAGGTTGGGGACGGGGAACTCCGACACGACCGTCACCGTCGAGCCGGGAGCGGCATAGGAGTCGAGCTCGCTCACCACACGGGCAAGGCTCAAGTTCGAGCCCAGGATTAGCGTCTTCTCCGGTTTCGCGGCCACCCGCTTGCTCGTGGAGACCACCTTGGGGTCGGGGGTCCCGATCGGGGCGAGACGCACCGAGGAGTCATCCTCCGCGATCACAATGATCTGGTCGCCCTCCCCGTAGACCGTATCGCCCGCGGGGTTGAGCGCCACGATGTCCCCTTGGACGAATCCCATCACGGCGGACGTCGCAAACGCGAGTTGCACATCGAAGTACGTCCGACCGTACAGCGTCGGCTGCGTGGTGAAGTAGACCTCTACCCCACCGAAGTCCAGCAAGTCGACGTAGACCGCGCTCAGGCCTGGCTGGCGACTCGTCTGGGCGGTGATCTGCCCCACCTTCTCGCTCCCGAGGATCCATTTGACATCGTGCTCCCCCACAAGCGTCGCTACCTCAAGGTTCTTCGAGTTGTGGATCTGCCCCACGATGTGAAGCTTCCCCTCGGGCCTCTTCGGGTGGCGCATGAGCGCGAGGGCGGTCTTGATCGACCGCGCGTCGGGGTCCTCTGCGGACTCGTCGGCCAGGATGATGACGCTTCGCGCGTTGAAGGGATTGGCGATCAGCAGGTCGTCTTGGTCAAGCGGGCTTCCCGTGCGGCAAATGATGCGGGTCTTCCCGAGGGAGGGAACCTTGTCGCGGATGTCGTCCTCCATGGTCACCTTGTCCATGTTGGCCAAGATGACGATGACGGGGCGTCGCGCGGACGCGTTGGCGATGCATAGGCCGCCGACGATCGAGACGATCTTTGGATTCCACCCGAGGATGACGGTGTGGCCCTTCTCCAAGACGACCGATCGGCCTTTTCGGAGCTCGGCGACCTTTGCGTTGAACGCGCCGGAGATAATTCCGATCAGGTTGGCAGCGATGAACACGCCGATGACGGCGAGTACAAGCATGGAGATACGGAACGCCCAGGCCGCGCCCGGCGATACGTCCTTCACGTTGAGGGTACGGATGAGGTTCTGCCATATGACCTCGATGGTGCTCTGGCCCTGCTCCGTATCCGCGACCTTGATGTTGAGGCCGAGGACGACGATGGCGTCGATCGCGACCACCAGGACGACGACGAGCGCCAGGAACCACAGCAGCGCCCCCGTGCCGTGAGCCATGAGCCCGTCGAACCAGTACTTGAAACGTTGGCGAATCGTAGGTCGGTTCATAGCGTCGCTCCCCGAGTACACGTGGACAATGACCACCACGCTAGCCGCGATCTCCGCCGCGCGCACTAACGAGTTTGACGCTGTCCCCTAGCCCCGGAGGTCACGCCCCTCGAACGCCCACGCGCTGAGGGCCACCAACGCCGCGGACCCGCCCGCGAGCACGGCGAGAAATCCCCACGAGAATCCGTTTTCTAGTGGTAGGTGGCCCGAGTAGTAGTAGAAGGGCGACCATCGGGCCCACCCCGCGAGGTCGGGGTTGATGGGCAGGATCGTTGCGACGACGTACGAAACCGTCAACACTCCCCAACCCGCCGCAATCGCGGCTCGCGCGACCCCGACAACCGCTCCGACCGCAAGCGTCACCGCCCCGATGAAGACCCCGAACGCCGCCATGTGTACACAGATCGCGGCGACCTTGACGTAGGAGAGATCGAGGTTGGCGATCAGGTCCCCGCACACGACCCCGACGAACGTCATCGCCGAGACTGAGATCACGGCCATGATCATCGCTGCGGCCTTCTCCCATACGACACGCGGGCGAGTCACCGGATTCGCGAGGAGCAGTCCCATGGTCCGGTCGCGTTCCTCTCCCGCGAGCGCCCGAGAAGCGACGGCAATCGCGACGAGGGCGACGGCGATCGGCCCCATGATGGAAAAGATCTCGCCCTGGTACCAGCCCGAGGGGGTGCTGTAGTCGGCGAACCCCACCATCGCCAGGATCTCGCGGGGAAACGCGTCGGCGAGGTCGCCCATCTTGTCCCCGACCCCCTTGAACATCGGCCCCAGGATCAGGGTCATGTAGAACATCGTCCCGCCCGTGACGAGAAGAATCCCTCTCACGTCGCTCGTCGCCTTCGCGGCGATGCTGCTCACCTGAGCACGCCCCGAGACCTTGTCCATCAACGAAGCGAACCGCGGGCGCGCCCGCAGACGATCGACGAACGTCGTCCGGGCCTCGCCGACCTTCAGGTCCCGTCGGACGACGCCGACGACGGCAAGGCCGAGCATCGCGACTCCCAACCCGCCGAGCAAGGCGACGTGACTCCAGTGGACCCCATTGACCATCGGCTTGGCGCCGTCGATGTACCACCACGGGAAGATCTTCGCCCACGCTTCCCCCCACGTCAGGAGGGGAAGCAAACCCGCCCCGAAGAGGGAAACGAGCATGACCGTCGTCGCGGTCGCGTTGGCCCTGGTGGTGTCACCCGTCCAGGCTCCGACCGCCAGCGACATCGCGCCAAAGAACAGGGCGATGGCGCCAAGGTGGAAGGCCGTTCCGCCGAGGTGCATTCCCGCGCTCGACTCTCCCGACAAGCCCAGCGCGGCGTAGTAACCGCCCCAGAAAAGGGTCGTACCGATCACGACGATCGTGACGAGCGCCGCAGACTTCTCGAGCACAACGCGGGTCCGGCTGCGCGGGTTACCCAGCAGCGGCCCCATCGTCCCCCACCTTTCCTCGCCCGCGATGGCGTCCGCTCCCATAACGATCGCGATTCCGCAGAGGACGAGCGGGGCGATGAAGTTCGCCATCTCGCTCAAGACCATCGCGCTCGCGTTGAGGTCGAGGGTGAGCCCGGCGATGCGGAGAAAGGCCTCGGGCATGAGGGAGAACGCTTCCATCGCCTTCGGGCCCACGGACTTGTAGACGGCGACTCCCATCCAGCAGATCGCCGCAAACGACACCGCCGCGATCAGTAGCCCAACGTAGCGGTCGCGAATCGCCTTCGCGTAAATGCTTCCCAGCATCAGTCGTGCGCCTTCCCGTCTCCTTTGTAGAACTCGAGGAAGACCTCGTCGAGGTCGACACTCGAGCTGGAGAGCGACATGACGTCGTGGGCGGTCACCGCCTTGAGGAGGGGAGCCATCGACCCTTCGTACGAAACGCTGGCGTGCACGCCTTCGACCTCGACGTCCCGGACGCCGGGAACCTTGGCGAACTCCGACTTTTTCACCGGTTTCGCGAAGACCATCGACACGCGCCGAAGCGCGCTCTCCCGCAGATCCTCCATCTTCTCGATCGCGATGAGCCGACCCTCGCGAATGAACCCGACACGGCCGGCGACCCGCTCGACCTCGCTCAACGTGTGGCTGGACAGGAACACCGTGGCGCCGTCGCGCGTCACTTCCCGCAACAGATCCTGGAATTGCTGCTGCATGAGGGGGTCAAGCCCGGTCGATGGCTCATCGAGGATGTACACCTCCGGCCTGCTCATGAACGCCTGAAGAATCCCGATCTTCTGCTTGTTGCCCGACGACAACGCCCCAACCTTGCGGGAAAGGTCAGCCTCGAAGCGCGCCGCGAGGGAATCGATCCACGCCCAATCCACACCTCCCCGAAGGTTGGCGAAGTAGGTGAGGACCTCTTTGCCCGTGAGGTTGGGGTAGAGCGCGAGTTCGCCGGGAAGGTAACCGACGTGCCGCCGCAGTTCGACCGCGTGCGCGTGGGTGTCCATCCCCAGAATGGTTGCCGAACCCTTCGTCGGGCGAATGAGATCGAGGATCGAACGCATCGTCGTCGTCTTACCCGCGCCGTTGGGGCCAAGGAATCCGAAGATCTCCTTCGGATGGATCTCGAGCGAGAGATCCTCGACGGCGGTGAAGTCGCCGTACATCTTCGTGAGGTGAGCGATCTCGATCACCGGGGACGTCGCCATCTCGATCCTTCTTTCTGCCGCGTCGACGCGGCGCCGACCTCCTCCACCCTAGGGCGGATGTACGTCCGAGGCATCCGTCCCGGGAACGATCCCACCGACCCCCGAACCTCCGGTGACTCTGGCGCGATGGCGAGCGTCGTCCTACGGTGGAGGGAACGGTCGGGAACGGCCCGGCCAAGATTGAGGAGTCGACATGGCGGACAGCGTCGCCCGCATCACAGAGATCAGTTCCAAGAGCGCGGTCAGTTTCGAGGAGGCCGTCAAGGTGGGCATGGCCCGTGCGGTCAAGACGCTTCGAGGCGTCACCGGCGCGTGGGTCAAGGAGCAGAAGGTCGAGGTCAAGGACGGGAAGGTCGTCTCCTACATCGTCCACCTCATGGTCACCTTCATCCTCGACGACTAGCCCTCCCCCAGCGTCGAATCCACCCCAAACGCCCGGTGATCGTTGCCGAGGCGGCTAGCAGCATGCGCCGCGGCGTGTCACCATGGGGGTCATGTCGAGCGAAGAGACCACGAGCATCGTCGCCCCAGGGGACGACGACGGCCTGGGCGACTTTGACGCAAGCGACGAGACGTACGCCGTTCCGGTCGTCACCGCCGCCGCGTCCTCTCCCGACCTGCCGACCCTCCCGCCCGACCGTTACCTCGACCGTGAGATCAGTTGGCTCGCCTTCAACGAGCGCGTCCTCGAACTCACCGAGGACCCGGCGACGCCCCTACTGGAGAGAGCGTTCTTCCTCGCGATCTTCGCGTCCAACCTCGACGAGTTCTTCATGGTGCGTGTCGCGGGCCTTCGCCGCCGTATCGCCGCGGGATTTGCGCTTCCCTCGGTCACGGGCATGAGCCCCACGCGACTCGTCGAGATGCTCACCGAACGCGCCCATGACCTCATGGATCGCCACGCCGACGTGTTTACCGAACAGGTGCTTCCCCTGCTGGCGGCGGAGGGAATCCACCTCGTCCGATGGGACGACCTCGATAAGACGGAGCACGAGAGGTTGCGGAAACTCTTCCGTCACGACATCTTCCCCATCCTCACCCCCCTCGCCGTGGATCCCGGCCACCCCTTCCCCTACATCTCCGGGCTATCTCTGAACCTCGCCGTCACGCTCCGCGACCCCACGACAGGGAAGGAACGCTTCGCACGGGTCAAGGTTCCCGAGACCCTGTCGCGGTTCCTTCCGGTTACGGCAAAGGGCAAGGAACGGTCCGGAGATCGGCACGACGCCGACCAGAGTTTTGTCCCCGTCGAGGACGTCATCGCCGCCCATCTCGAATACCTCTTCCCGGGAATGGACATCATTTCCCACTACACGTTCCGGGTCACCCGCAATGAGGACGTTGAGGTCGAGGAGGACGACGCCGAGAACCTCCTCAAGGCGATGGAAGAAGAGCTCCAGCGCAGGCGATTCGGGCCAGCGGTCCGACTTGAGGTCACGGACGACCTCTCCCCTACGATCCGAGACTTGCTCGTTCGCGAGTTGGGGATTTCGGATTCCGACGTGTACCGCCTACCCGCCCCCCTCGACCTGTCCGGGCTCATGGCGATCGCGGAATTGGACCGGCCGAACCTCCGTTTCCCGTCCTTCCGACCGACGACGCACCGCAAGCTCGCCCCCGTCGAGTCGTCCGACGCGCCGGACGTGTTCCGAGCGATCGCCCGCAGTGACATCCTCCTTCACCATCCGTACGACTCCTTCTCCACGTCCGTCCAGGCGTTCGTGTCCCAGGCGGCGCGCGACCCGAAGGTCCTCGCGATCAAGCAGACCCTGTATCGCACGTCGGGAGACTCCCCGATCGTCGACTCCCTCATCGAAGCGGCTCAGAACGGCAAGCAGGTGCTCGCGATCGTCGAGATCAAGGCTCGCTTCGACGAGAAGCTGAACATCTCATGGGCGAGGAAACTCGAGGAGGCTGGCGTCCACGTCGTGTACGGCCTCGTCGGCCTCAAGACGCACTGCAAACTCCTCCTGGTGATCCGGCAGGAGGAGGACGGGCTCAACCGCTACTGCCACATCGGAACGGGCAACTACCACCCGCGTACGGCTCGCAGCTACGAGGATTACGGCCTCCTCACGCGAGACTCCGAAGTTGGCTCCGACCTCGCGAAGATCTTTAACCGGCTGTCCGGATACGCCCCCAAGGCGCGATTCCACCGGCTCTTGGTCGCTCCCCTGGAAATGCGGACCGGGCTCATCGAACGCATCGACGCCCAGGCGGCTCGCGCTCGGGAGGGCAAGGAAGCGTGGATCAAGCTCAAGATCAACGCCATCGTCGATGAGTTGACGATCGACGCCCTCTACCGCGCGTCTCTCGCCGGCGTTCCCATCGACATGGTCGTGCGGGGCCAGTGCTCGCTCCGACCCGGCGTTCCCGGCCTATCGGAAAACATCCACGTCAAGAGCATCCTCGGACGATTCCTGGAGCACTCCCGCATCTACGCGTTCGCCGGAGACGATTCGCCCGAGGTGTGGATCGGTTCCGCCGACCTCATGCACCGCAACCTCGACCGACGAGTCGAGACGCTCGTGCTGATCGCCGACGACGAGCAAAAGGCGACCCTCGTCGAAAACATCGATCTGGCGATGGACCCCCGTTCCTTCGCATGGGAACTGGGCCCCGACGGCACGTGGGCACGGTCGAAGAACAACGCGGGACGGCTCGGCACCAGGGATCTCCAGGCCATCTACATCAAGCGTCGGGTGAAGCCACAGATGAGGACGCTGTGAAGGGGATCCGTCGTCGGGTGATTCTTGCGGCTGGCGCCCTCGTGTGGCGTATCCGCGACGATGAGATTCAGGTCCTTGCCGTTCACCGCCCGAGCTACAACGACTGGTCGTGGCCCAAGGGCAAGGTCCGCAGGGGCGAGACCCTCCCGGAGTGTGCGATCCGCGAGATCTACGAGGAGACCGGCAAACAGGTGGTTCTGGGTCAAGCCCTCCCCAGCGTGAGTTACGCCGTGGCGAGCGGCCGACCGAAGAAGGTGAAGTACTGGGCGGCCGAGACCACCAGCACCTCCCATCCCGCGCTCCTCGCGCGACCCTACTACCGGGTCGCGCCGAAGAAGGAGATCGACAACACCAAGTGGTTCACCGTCGCCGAAGCGCGGAAGAAGATCACGATGAAGGCGGACCTCGCCCTTCTCGACGCGCTCCTTGAGGCCCACGAGGCCGGGCACCTCGCGACGAAGGCATTCATCCTTGCCCGGCACGCTCGCGCACGGAAACGCTCCAGTTGGCACCACGACGACCTCGCCCGACCCCTGACGGCCGGTGGTGCGAGGCGGGCGCATCAACTCATCCGGCTCTTTTCCGCCTTTGGCGTTCGCTACATACACTCGTCTCCCGCAACCCGGTGCCTGATGACCGTCCAGCCATACGCCGCCACCATCGGCAAACGGATTGCCACCCATGACGCCCTGACGGAGGAGGCGCACGCGGAGAAACCGAAGGAGGCGGCCGACACCCTCACGTCGATCCTGGAGAAGCCCGGCAACCGGGTGGTGTGCACGCACCGACCGACGATGCCAACGCTCCTGACGATGCTGGGGGCCGCGACGCGCAAGTGGACCCGGGGAAAGGTCCCGAAGAGGGAGCCTTACCTTCCTGCCGGGGGTGTGCTCGTCGCCCACGTTCTCGACACGGAATCCGGGCCGCGGGTCGCCTCCCTCGAGCGACACCTACTGGCCTAGGAATCGGCCGGATCGTCTCACCTCGTCACGGGCACACGAGCGTACAACGAAGGCGGATGGCTGACGTCGGGCCGGGAGCGCCAGACGGCGCTGAGGCCGCTCGAAGCGGCTGAACTTGGAGCCCGGGGCTACCGCGGCCCGACGTCTCCTTCAGCGTAACCCCGACCGACCATTCCACCTAGCGGACCGTGAGATTCCCCACGGTCGCGTCATCCTCGGTGAGTCCTCTGGACATCGGTCCGGAGTTCGCCTCGTCCCTTAGTCGAGACGACCCTCGCGCCACAAGGTGGCGCACCGCTCGAGTTCCTCGCCCGTGTGGAGTAGCTGCGACGCCTTGAGGGCTCGCTCGTGGGCGCGGGCCTGCGCGTGGCCGTCGTCGTTCTCCGCCTCGAAAGCGGAGCCCGTGGCGACGACCCTGCAGAAGGCTCCCGCCCGCTCAAGCGCGACGGCCAAGTCCCCGGAGAAGACCCCCGAAAGGACGTCGTCGGCTAATTGTCGGACCTCGTCCGGTCCGGGCGGGTCCCCCACCCCGGCGATCGCGTGGCGCACGTGGGCGGCCGCGACACCGAAGTGGTACGAGCGGGCCACCCCACCGGCGTCGAACTTCACCCACTCGCGGAGCATGTAGAGGCGCCAGAGGGCTCCGGGAAGCGTGTGGGCCTCGGCTTTGGACCACATCATCGCGACGGTGTCGATCCCCTCCTCGTCCACGAGGGCGATGAGCCGCGCCACGAGTTCCACGCGGCGGGACTCCCGCGCCTGACCTACGATCGCGGAAGCCGTCTCGTGGGCGATGAGGGCACGGTCGGCGGGGTCGATGTCCCCCTCAAGTTCGTCGGCGAGCTCCATGTCGAGCATCGCGGGTCGCCGGAACCTTGCCTCTGCCATGGCGTTAGGTCGCCTCTCCCGTTTGGGGTGAGTCCGCGTCGACACCCTCCTCGAAAGCGAGGCAAGCGGAGTTGATGCAGTAGCGCTCGCCCGTCGGGGTGCCGTGGCCGTCGGGGAACACGTGGCCGAGGTGGGAGTCGCACGCCGCGCATCTCACCTCGGTGCGGGTCATGCCAAACGACGTGTCCTCGATCAAGGTGACGGCTGCGGGGTCGACGGTCTCATAGAAACTCGGCCAACCGGAGCCGGAGTCGAACTTGGTCCCCGACTTGAAGAGCGGTGCTCCGCACCCCCGGCACGTATACAGTCCGGGATCCTTGTTGTCCAAGAGGTCACCGGTCCACGCGGGCTCAGTACCGTGTTCGCGGAGGATGCGGTACTCGTCGTCACTCAGTTCGGCTCGCCATTGCTCGTCGGTCTTGATGACCTTGTCCATGAATCCTCCTCAGGCGGTTCTTCCAGCGTACGTGAGCGGTGCAAGGCCTCCATGCTCGCGCGGGGCTCCACCAGGTATGACACCGCGGCCGATCGAGTTGTTCCCACCGCTCGTGGCCGATTGTGCCCGGTGTTCGATAGGCTCGCCTTGACGATCGGAGGCAGCCCGTGGCGAAGATCTGGGATTCTGTGGCCCTCGTCGTGCTCTTCGGAATCGTCCCGATCCTTCTCATCGGCCTGGTCCTGTGGATTCTCCCCAGCCCACGACGGAAGAAGGACGGCACGTACGACTTTCGGGGAACCTCGTGCTTCCCGCTCAACGCCTCATCGAAGCGAAACACTCCGGGTCGAGCGATCATCTCGCTTACGGAGAGCGACTTCATCTGCACGCCCACCGTCGGTAAGCCGATACGGTCGCCCATCGCCAAACTCAAGATCGTGCGCGCCCCCCGCTTCAAGCGGATCTGGGGCACCGAGGGAGCAACCATTGCGGGGCTTGACCTGCTCCTCTCTGACGATCGAACTCTTCGAATCCTCCTGAAGTCCAATCGCGCTCGAAAATCGCTAGTGGCCAAGCTCGGCGACCACCCCATGATGTTGACCAAGTGGATGGACAAGGAATTGCGCAGTCGCGGTGTCGAGGTTTGGGATCCCGAATCCCCGTAGACCTTTGGCGCACGGCGATCCCCTGCGAACCCACGAGCCCCTCGCTACGCTGGTTCCTAGGAGGAGACCATGCGCCCTACCCGATTCATTTCCCTTGCCGTCCTTACCACCCTTTCGACCGTCGTCCTCGCAGCCTGTACACCTACCCCTGAACCCGCGATGACGGTCACGGCGACCGGCGGGCCTTCGACGACACCACTGGCCACGCCTTCCGCGACCTCAACCGCACCGCCAGTTGCGGGCCCCAGCCCCACCCCGGCCGCCGCCGCGCATCCTGCCCTCGCCGACCTGCGCATCACCACGTCCGGTCTCCTCCCGTTGACCATCGGGATGGATGCGGCCACCAATCCCGGGTCGGGGATGATCCTGTGGGACGACCTATGGTGCTATAGCGCCGAGTTGGGGATCACGACGGACACCGGTCGCTGGGTAGCGGCCTACCCCGATTCGCCATTCGGGCTTGACGGGCAGTACGCCCCCGCGATCACCCGGATCGACATTTGGGTGCCCGAACTCCGGACCCCGGAAGGCATCCACATCGGCTCGACGCTCGCTCAACTCCAGGCGACGTATCCGCCCCTCGTGACGGGCACCCCATCCTTCAGCACGACGCCGTACTGGATCTCCGACGCTCACGGTTACGTGGTGTTCGAGGTCGGGTCGGGGACGGTTGATGGGGGGCCGGGCCCGGACCAGGTGTGGTTCATCCGCGTGCTCGCTCCGGGCTCCGATCCCGACTACGCCATCGCGCAATCCGGCAACGTCGCCGGCGCCTGCTTCTAGGTGCACGCCGTTCGAGCGACAACAGGTCTGCTGGTCCTCGCGGCTACGCTCGGTGGCTGCTCTCCCGCACCCGAAGCGTCACCGTCGTCCGTGACTGCCCCGGCCGCGTCGCCCGCCTCGCCATCCGCCACGTCAACGCCCGCGACCACGACGCCCTCGCCCCGCGCGCCCGACGTCTCTCCCCCTCCTCCCCCGGGCACGCCCTTCCAGATCCGGCTCGACGGCGGAGTGCCGGACGATCCGGACGCCCGCATCGTCGAGGTGGATGCGCAGGCACCGGAGGACCTCGTGGGGCGGCTGGAGCGCCAGGGCGTCTACACCGTCTGCTACGTGAGCGTAGGCACGCTCGAGGAGTACCGGCTCGACGCGGGGGAGTACCCCGACGAGGTTGTCGGGCGCTCGCTGCCGGATTGGCCCGACGAACGGTACGTCGACCTCCGACGGCTCGACGTGCTCGGGCCGATCTGGGAGGCGCGGCTCGACGCGTGCGCGGAGGCGGGATTCGACGCGATCGACCCGGACAACGTCGACTCGTACGCGAACGACTCCGGTTTCCCGTTGACGGAGGACGATGCGGTCGCGGCGATGCTCTGGCTCGCCGATGCCGCCCACTCGCGGGGCCTAGCGATCGGGCAGAAGAACGCCCCGGAACTGACGCCGCGGCTCGTGGACGCACTCGACTTCGCGGTGACGGAGGAGTGTCTGACGCAGGGCTGGTGCGAAGAGATGGCGGCGTATGTGGACGCGGGCAAGCCGGTGCTCGCGATCGAGTACGCCGAGGATGGCGCGACCCTCGCGGCCCTGTGCCCGGCGGCCGAGGCAGCGCACCTGAGCCTGCTCGTCACGACCCTCGACCTGCTGGGCGATGGCGAGCGCTGTCCCGGCGCCTAGAATTGCGGGGCGGGCCTCTAGCTCAGTTGGTAGAGCAGCGGACTTTTAATCCGCGGGTCGT
>CAZMCU010000034.1:0-19626 GCA_964564915.1 uncultured Demequinaceae bacterium
GGTCATTCCGTTGCGATCGCGTCGAGGATATTGAGCCGGGCCGCACGTCGAGCCGGAAGAGCGGCAGCAAGCAGGCCAGCGAGAATGGCAATGAGGAAGTAGAGGCCGAGGAGAAGCCAGGGGATGGACAGCGTAGTGAAACCCCAGTCCCTCAGGGCAATCACCATGACCGAACCGAGCGCGGTCCCGAGAAGGATTCCCAGGGTGGCACCGACGAGGGCGATAACGAGGGACTCCAGTCGGATCATCCACCGAACCGCCCTCCGGCCGAGGCCGACCGCGCGCAGAAGGCCGATCTCCCGTGTCCGCTCCGTCACGGATAGCAGCAAGGTATTGGCGATGCCGAGAAGCGCGATCACCAGAGCACCGCTGAGAAGGGCCGAGACGAGAATCAGGATCAGGTTCACCAGGCCGTTTGCCATGCCCAGGAGATCGTGTTGATCGTAGATCTCAATAAGGGGGAAGTCCGCGAGCGCGTCGTCCAGGTTGGCTCGGATCTCGGTTACGTCGCTGGTGGGCTCAACGGTGACGAGAACGCTAATGGTCTCGACACTCCCGAAGAGTGCCTCGGCGGTCGACCAGTCGATGAGAAGGGCGTCGCCGATAGCGCCGCTGTACTCTCCGGTGATGGTCAGAGACCGGTCCGCTATCGGACCATCCACAACGATGACGTCGCCCACCTCGTAGCCGAGGTCCTGGAGGGTTGGCCCAATATAGGCCCCATCTCCGAGGCTCTCGATGGAGGGGGTTGCGTCGAAAAAGTACATGTCGTCGGCTACCGCACTATCGACAGCGCCGACGCGATAGGTGGTGCCGTCGAGACGGGCGGATCCGAATCCCCAACGCATCGTCTCCGCGATTCCTGGGGTATCGCGGACGATGTCATACGCTTCGGGGCCGACGACGGGACCCGAGGCGAAGTTCATCTGGCTCGAGGAAACGTACAGGTCCGCGCGGACGTCGTTTGCCACCCTTTCCTGGGCGTAGATGCGAACGGAACTCAGGATGACCGCCATGAGGGAGAGAAGGAGGACCCCGATCATGAGCGCCGACGACGTGTTGGCCGATCGACGGGGTTCGCGATGGATGTTATCGGAGGCGAGTCGACCGGGGACCCCGAACACCCGCGCCAGCGTGCTCCGCAGTCCCGTGGCGACCGGGACAAGGAAGGCGGGCGACAGCAGCGTCATGCCCAGGATGACAAGAATCGTTCCGGGGGCGACCCACAGGAGAGACTCGCCGAGGGAGGTACCTAGCCCAATGGCGATGAGGATGATCGCCGTGGTGGAAAGGACGATCCCCACTCGTACGCGCGCGCGAAGGGGTTTGCCCGACTGTGCTCCCGCCTCTCGAAGTGCCTCCATCGGGTGGATTCGGGAAGCATGGATGGCGGGCAGCATCGCGGACGCGAGGGTTACTCCGAAGCCAACCAACAGACCGAAAATCACGGCATCGCGCGGGAGGGGAATCGAGTTGTAGGTGTTCCCGAACGACGATTCCATCGTCTTGAGGAGACCGAAGGCGAGGAGCCAACCGAGGCCGATACCGAGCGCACTCGCGATCCCCGCGATGAAGGTTGCCTCGAGAAGAATCATTCTGCGGACCTGCGAACCGGTGGCCGCGATCGCGCGAAGCAGGCCGATTTCGCGAGTGCGCTGGGTGACGATGATGCGGAAGGTGTTCGCAATGATGTACGCGCCGACGAAGACGGAAATGAGGGCGAAGACCAGGACGATGGCATCGATGATTCCCATGATGTTCGCGACGGTCTGGTTCAATTCCTCGGTTAAGGCTTCCGACGTGGTCGCGCGCGCGCCAGCGGGCACGGTACCCGATGCGGGTCCGACGAGGCTTTCGTGGTCGACGCCGGCGGCGGGGACAATGTCGATCCGGTCGTAACCGCCGTCGCCCACTCGGACCTCCCTAGCGTCCTCCAGGGTGAGGTAAACGAGCGACGCCCCCTGGAGGATGTTCTGATCGCCGAAGCGGACGACTCCCACAAGGGTGTATCCCTCGACACCGCCAAAGGTCGCGAGTTCGAGTGTGTCCCCCAGCTCCCAACCTCCCTGGGCAAAGGAGCGGGTATCGAGCACGATCTGACCTGAACCCGTGGGCGCACGGCCTTCGACGATCGTGGCGCGGGAGACCTCGGAGTTGTCCGACCAACTCAGCACTACGGTCGGAGCCCCCGAGAAAGGCTGGCCGTCGGGCCCGAGCAGGGGAGCGTCGCCAGAGGCGTCGATCCTCGGGTCCACCTCGGCCACCCCGGGAAGTGCGCGCAGCGCCTCGACCGTCGCGTCCGTCAGCAAGGGAACGGCGGGGTCGCCTTCGTAACCGGGATCCGGCGTCACGATGACACGGCCGGAACCGTAGTAGCTCTCGTTCAGATCGCCGATTCCCGACTGCATCGACGCGGTCAGCACGTACGTTGCCGAAACGAGCGTGACCCCAAGCATCACGGCAACGCTCGTGAGGATCAGTCTCTTCGGGTTGTGTCGGACAGTCTTCCAAGCCAGACGAAGCACGATCGTTCCCTTTCCTCCGTGGCCTAGTCTGGACCACGGCGACGCCGGGGCGGCATCGTTCGCGAGAAGGGTGTTGCTTCGTCGTTCTCAGGGATGACCCCGAGGGGGAATACCAGAAATCGCTCAAGCCCGCGGAGGAGTTATCGGTTCCTAGGAGTGATCACGAGCCTTCCCCCAGCACGCGGGATGAGCGCCCTACCCCCACCACATCGAGGCGGCTAGGAGTACGTAGAGCCCGACGAGGGTCGCCCCTTCGAACCACGTCGACTCACCATCGGCGACGACGACGAGGGTCACGATCGCGGAGATCAACAGGGCGGCAAGGAGAAGGGGTGAGAGAACCAGGGTGAGGCTCGCGCCGACGAGCGGTGCGGCGAGCACGAGGACGGGGGCGACAACGAGTGCCACCTGAAGCGGCGATTGGAGGATGACGGCGAGGGCGTAGTCGGCTTGATTCCGGAGGGCGAGTTGGATGCCGACGACGTTCTCCACGGCATTGCTCGCGATGGCGACGATGACAAGGCCAGCAAACACCGGCGAGATGTGAGCGGCGTCCATCGCGGGGGTGAGCGCGGCAACGAACCAGTCCGAGACGAACGCGGCCGCGACCCCGGCGAAGGCCAGGAGCCCCAGGGCGAGCCACAGGGGCCAACTCTCGACGGCTGCGGCCTGGGCGGTCGCGTGCTTCTCCCGCTTGCCCTCGACGACGTTCTGCTTGGCGAGGGCCGCGGGTAGGGAGAGGGCGAAGAGCGCGAGGAGGACGAACGCCGTAATCCTCGACAGGCCGATCTCGTGGCCCGCGGCGGGAGTGTGGAGCGCAGCCGTGAGTGACGGGACGGCGAGGGCGAAGACGGCGAGGATGAGCATCAGCGCGAAGGTGCGTGAACGATCGGCGGAGAACGATTGCCTCCCGTGCCGGATTCCTCCCGCGAGGAACGCGAGGCCGAGGACGAGCAGTACATTCGAGAGAATCGACCCGACGATCGCTGCCCGCACCACCTCGTTGAGGCCAGCCTTGAGCGCGAAGATGCACACGAACAACTCGGGGAGGTTGCCGAGCGCGGACTGGACCACGCCCGTGGCACCCGCTCCGAGGCGGTCGCCGAGCGCGTCGACCGCTCGGCCGACGAGGGTCGCGAGGAGGGCAAGGGCGATCGCGCTCACGACGAACGGAACGACGGGCCCGGCGTCGACGCGGTCGAGCACCCCCGCCGCGACGGCGAAAACCACGCACGCGGCGAGGAGTCTCATGTCGCGCGAGGCGAGGGCTCGGGACTGGCCGGGGCCCCCGTGGGGCTTCGTCTCGCGAGAGGTCATGGAAGCACTCTAGGACCTACGCCTGGCGCTCGCGGGGGTTGCGCGTCTCCGCGTGCCATCCCTAACCCCGCGGCGCGACGATCCCGGAGTCGTACGCCTCGACGACAGCCTGGACGCGGTCGCGTACGCCCAGCTTGGTGAGGATGTGGCTCACGTGGGTCTTGACCGTCGTGGAGGAGAGGAAGAGTTCCTTGGCGATCTCGTGGTTCGACAGCCCACGCGCCATCAGTTGCAGCACCTCGACCTCGCGGTCGCTGAGGTCGCCGATCGCCTCCTCCGTCGGGACGTGCTCGGCCCCCGGTGCCCCGGTTTCCGCACCGCCGCGCGTGAACTGCTCGATGACGCGACGTGTCACCTCCGGCGCGAGGAGTGCCTCCCCTCCCGCGATGACCCGCACGGCGTCGACCAGGGTGTCACCGTCGGCGCTCTTCAGGAGGAAGCCCGACGCTCCGGCGCGCAGCGCGCCATAGACGTACTCATCGAGATCGAACGTCGTGAGGATGACGACCTTGGCGGTGGGGTCCGCTGCGAGCACCTCGCGGGTTGCGGCGAGCCCATCCATCCCCGGCATGCGGATGTCCATGAGGATGACGTCGGGGTGGTTCTCCGCGACGGCGGCGGCGGCTTTCTCCCCCTCCTCGACCTCGCAGCACACCTCGATGTCGGGCTCGGAATCGAGGATCATGCGCAGGCCAGCGCGAACCATTGCCTGGTCGTCGACAAGAAGCACTTTAATCATGGGCGGGATCCCTTCCGAGGAGTGGTTTGAGGGATGTCGGGGACGATCGTGGAACGACGGGACGCGGGAAGGATGGTGTCGTCATGAGAGGGCAGGATGGCAGAAATCCGGAACCCACCCCCAGGGCGGGGCCCGAGTTCGACCGATCCTCCAAGGGCCAAGACCCTCTCCCGGATACCGGCGATACCGTGGCCTCCACCCGACGCGAGAGCGTCGGTGATGACCCCCCGCCCGTCGTCCTCGATCGTTACGGTTACCGCGTCGGGATCGCGGAGAACGACGACGGACGCCTGTGCCCCGGGTCCCGCGTGCTTGAGGGCGTTCGTGAGGGATTCCTGAACGATCCGGTAGGCGCTGAGTTCGACGCCAGCGGGGACGTGGGCCTTTCCGATGATTTTGAGATCGACGGGAAGCCCGGCATCCTCGACTTGTTTCGCAAGAGCCGGAAGCGAGGCCAGCGCTGGCATGGGGTCGAGGTGGAAGACGCTGGCTGGGGCGTAGGACGTGCCCACTTCGGCTTCTCCAGATTCGGATTCTGAGGAGTCCCGGAGCACCCCAATCATTCGGTTCATCTCGACCAGACCATTGCGTCCGGAATCGCTGATGATCTTGAGGGCCTCCGTGACGGTGGGCTTCGCCTCGCCAAGGGCACGGCGGGCACCTTCGGCCTGAAGCGTCATGACGGTGATCTCGTGAGCGACCACGTCGTGAAGTTCGCGTGCGATGCGGGCGCGCTCCGTGCGTACCGCCGCCTCCGTTGTCTCGCGTTGGGACCGCGCGGCGCCGAGGTGCGCGGACTCAAGCGCCATGAGCCGCTCCCGCGCGAGAGCGTCGGACCGACCGAGAGCGAAGGGGATCACCGTCCACAGAACGACGGTGACGACGTGAACGAGGCGAACGGTGTCGCTGTAGGTCATGCCGATCACGGTCCAACCCGCCGTCGCGACCAGGACGCCTCCCCCCCAGGCGTACGCCTGACGCACGGGAAGAAACGCCGCGACGGCGTGAATCGCGACGACCAGACCGAGCATGGCAACGGTGTCGTCGTACAGAAAGGCACGGTCGAGCATCCAGACGGCGCAGATGACCGTCAGCACCGTCCGCGGCGCGACCTGACGCCAGATGAGGGGGAGGGTCATGAGCGCGATGAAGACGATTCCGAGGAAGTCGCGCTCGACGGTGCCGGAGTCCGCGACCGCCGGTAGAGGGCCAAGGTACATCAGGGCGAGAGCGAACAGCGCGAAGGCGATCCCCGCGTCGAGCAAGTGGAGGCGCGCCGACGAGCGAAACGCGGGCCTCGATTCGCTCATGGGTCGATGCTAGGGGCCTCAGACGGTCCAGGGTATCCGCCGGGGGGACGATTCCTTGAGCGTGCCGTCGGGGTGGGCACCGCGGGAACCGAAAACCACCCGCACCTACCCCACGAACTGGTATCCCTCGCCGCGGACCGTCTTGATCGCGCTCGACCCCATGCGCTCGCGGAGATAGCGGATGTAGACGTCGAGGACGTTGTCGCGCGCCGCGGAACCCCACACGTGTTCCATCGCCTCCGCCCTCGTCACCACGGACCCTGCCCGAGACATCAGGAGGTGGGTGAGTTGGAACTCCCGGTTGGAGAGCCGGACGGGTTCTCCGTCCACCTCGACCGTGCGGTTGAGCGGGTCGAGGACGCATCTGCCAACCTCGAGGATCGCGGTCGCGGGGTCGCCTTCGACGGGCTTGCGGCACCGAAGGCGAATCCTTGCGAGGAGTTCGTCGAAAGAGAACGGCTTGGGCATGTAGTCGTCCGCGCCGCGCTCCAGGCCCCTAACGGTGTCCTCCGCCGACGTTCGCGCCGTGAGGATGATGACGGGAAGGTCGGAGCCGGTGGCGCGCAGTCTGCGCAAGACGGTGAAGCCTTCTTGGTCGGGTAGGCCGATGTCGAGGACCATGATGTCGAAGTCGCGGCTCGTGGCGAGGTCGAGTCCCTCCCGACCCGTACGGGCCGCCGTGACGTCGATCTGGGCGGTGCGGAGACCGTCGGTGAGGGAAGCGACGAGCCTCTCCTCATCCTCGACGAGCAGTAGGCGGGTCATGGACGCTCCCCGTTCGTTGGGATGACGATCGTGAATACCGAGCCCTTGCCTGGTGTGCTCTCGAGTTCGACGTGCCCGCCATGGGCAAGGGCGATGGCGGCCACGATCGGAAGGCCCAGCCCCGCTCCATCGACGCTCGCGTCGACGCGGTGAAACCGCTCCAGCACCCGCGCCTGGTGCTCGGTGGGAATTCCGCGTCCCTCGTCTCGCACCCACAGGCGCACCTCGTCGGGGCCGAGCGAACTGCCGAGCGAGACGGTAGAGCCGGGTTCGGAAAACTTGACCCCGTTCGCCACCAGTTGCATCCACGCCTGGGTCAGCCTCTGGGTATCGCCGCTGAAGATCCCGTCCCCTCGTTCCTCGACGATCCACACGCGGTCGCCGAGAGCCTGCGCCCGGGCGAAGACGGCATCGGTCAGGTCGCCGAGACGGACGTCCTCCTTCTGCACAAACTCCGGGCGGTCGGCCTTCGCCAAGACAACGAGGTCGTCCACGAGCCGTGACATCATCGACACCTCATCGAGGAGAAGTGCCTGTGCTGCCACGACCTGTTCCTGGTCCCTGGGTTCGAGCAACTCGAGAGACGTCCGCATCACGGCGAGTGGTGTTCGCAGCTCGTGGCCGGCGTCGTCCAGGAGTTGCCGTTGGGCCGCAAACGCCTCCTCGAGGCGAGCGAGCATGGCATTGACGGTCTCGGAGAGGCCGGCCAGGTCGTCGTGTCCGACGATCGGGATTCGCCTGCTGAGATCGGTGTCCGTGATCTCCCGCGCGGTTTGGTCGAGCAAACGGATGGGGCGAAGCAGTCTCCCAACGGTTACCCACGCGATTGTCCCGATCAGCGCGAGGGCGATGATGCCAGCCCCGACGTATGCGGAGAAGGTGCGGTTGAGGTCGCCCAACCTCGCGCCCCGGTCGGTGGCGATGGTGAAGGTCGCAAGTTCGGCCCCCTGCTCATCGACGACGGGGACCGAGACGTAGCGGTAATCCCTCAGGTTGGTGTCGGCGCTTCGCACCACGATGGCGGTGGTGGCCGACGCTCGGGCGATCTCCATGAACTCCGGGTCGTCCTCGAGCCGAAGGCGATTTCCCAGGTCGGCGGGAACGAATCGGGGGACCCCATTGATGTGACCAACGGCGCTCTCCGTTGGCCCTGGAACGACCTTGGAGAGGGCCGCGCGCATCAGTGCCTCCGCGCTCGCCCATGGCTGCCCGGTCGAAGGATCGACGTGGTTCGCGAGGTCGTAGAACGACTGCGTGCGAAGGACCAGGTCCTGATCGATCGAGTGATCGATGCTCGCTCGCTCCAGCCCGTACGCGACCGTGCCCGTGATGAGAATGGCGGCCGCCGCCAATCCGACGAGGTACTCGAGGACTCGAGTCCGAACGGCTTGGCGGCGGAACGGGTGAAACAGACGGCGCGCGAGGGTGGCGATGGTGGCTCCTTACGAACGGTCCCACGCTAGCGCGCGTGGCGCCGGCGTGGGACGAGTTCGGGTTCGTCGGGGACTAGTCGTCGCCCTCGATCTCGACGCCCTCGTCGTCATCGAGCCCGCCAGCGGGCGGGGTCGATGTTCCGAAGTCGGTCGAACCGGGAGAGGGGGTGGCGTCATCGAGGTCGGTGGCGATCGGAGGATCGATGACCTCAGGCCCCGTGGTGACGGTCGGGTTGGGCACCGGGTCGCTCGATGGAACGACGACGGCGGGACCGATGGGAGCGGCGTCGGCGGCGTTGTTTCCCGCGAGGGCATTCGCCGTCGCGCCGATGGTTAGCAGGCCAGCGCCCACGGCGGTGGCGGTCAGGATGTATCGAGTTGTTGCGTTCATGGTTCAAGTTTCCGTTAGGGCATCTGAGAGGTCTCTCAGGTTGCGCCAGCAGCTACCGACCGGATGCCCTTACCCGTCCTTGCGCGACTGCCACCGGAACGTCTTGAGAGCGAGGAACAGTCCGATGATGAGCCATACGCCCACAACCAAGGCCCCGGTCCCGTAGTGCCACGATTCCCCCGGTTCTTGGTAACGCATGAAGTCGGGGAGGAACACGCCCCTCATGGCTTCCGCCATCCATCTCAGGGGGAAAACCCCCGAGACCGTCTGCATCCACGAGGGGATTTGGTTGAACGGGAAGTACACGCCCGAGATGAACTGCAAGACGAGGACCACGGGCACGATGACCGCGCTCGCGCTCTTACCGGTCCGCGGTACGGACGACATGGCGAGCCCCAGGACGGTCGAAGCGGAGATCGCGAGGAGGAACACCCACGTAAACGTCATCCAGGTCCTTGCCTCCGTCGGGAGAGGAATTCCGAGGAGTACCTTCGCGACGACGAGCATGAGGGCGAGCTGGGCGATCGAGACGACGATCACCTGGATGATCTTGCCGGCAAAGTAGGCCGCGGGGGGGAGCGGCGTGCCACGCAGCCTCTTGAGTACTCCCTGGTCACGCTCGACCGGAATCGAAATGGCGAGGTTCTGGAATCCGGTGTAGAGGATGCCGGAAGCAAGCATGCCGGGAAGGAAGTACTGCTTGAAGTTGACGACGATGGATGCGGTGCCGTCGGTCACATCCTGGTTCCCCATGAGGGCGGCAAATAGGAGCAGGAACATCGTCGGGAACAAGAAGATGAAGATGAGACTGTCCCATTCCCGGAAGAAGACTCGGATTTCCGTAACCCCGCGAGCCCAGGCGAGGGAGGAGAAGGACGGACGGGTAACGGTGTTCATGAGGCGTCCATGTTGTTGTTGTCGACGAGGTCAAGGTACGTGTCCTCGAGGTTGGGGCGGCGGATTGACAGACCGGGGACCTCGCCGTTCGCTCCGGCCAGTTTCGCGGTCAGATCCCGGACGAGGGCCGTCGGGGTTGTGGTGGTCTTCTCCTTCTTCTTGCCGCCCTCTTCCCAAGAGACGATGGCGCCGCCTTTCGCGGAACGCAAGGCTTGCGGCGTGTCGAGGGCGACGAGGTTTCCGCGGGAGATGATGCCGACCCGGTCGGCGAGGTAGTCCGCTTCTTCGAGGTAATGGGTGGTCAGCAGGATCGTCGTCCCATCGCCCTTGAGACTGTCGATGAGTTTCCAGAAGTCGCGGCGCGCCTCGGGATCGAAGCCCGTCGTCGGTTCGTCGAGGAAGAGCAGTTCGGGGCGTCCGATGATTCCGAGCGCGACATCGAGTCGCCGACGCTCTCCTCCGGACATCGTCTTGGAGCGGCGGTCCGCCAGCTCGTCGAGACCGACGGCCGCGAGAACCTCGCCCGTGTCGCGCGGGTTGGGGTAGAAGCTTCCGACGTGGGCGACGTACTCACGGGCGGAGAGCGGCGTCTCATCCGCGCTCGATTGGAGGACGATGCCGATACGCTCGCGCCAGTCACGGTGGGCGTGATGGGGATCGTGTCCCAGAACGGAAACCTCGCCCGAGGTGCGCTTGCGGTAGCCCTCGAGGATCTCAACCGTGGTGGTCTTCCCAGCCCCGTTGGGGCCGAGGAGGGCGAAACATTCGCCAGAGTGAATGTCGAGATCGAGATTCTGGACGGCGGGCTTGTGCCCATATTCTTTCCGGAGTCCCCGGATACTGACAGCTGAGTCGCTCACGGGCTCGACAATAGCGGCGCGTGCGGAAGCGCGCGTCGTCCGTTGGGACGATATTTCAGCTGAGCCACCTCAGGGTCGGCACCTAGGTGTTCGTGGGAACGCGCCTGCCACGTTGGTCCCTCGCCCCGTCTATCCCTCGGCGAAGAGCTTCTGTATCCGTCCGATGCCCTCGGCCAGGTCGTCGTCCCCCAGCGCGTAACTCAGACGCAGGAACCCACTCGGCCCGAAGGCCTCGCCTGGGACCACGGCCACCTCGACCTCGTCGAGGATGAGCGCCGCGAGTTCGGCCGAGTTGGCGGGAACCTTGCCGCGAATCTCCCGGTCGACCAGGCCCTCGACGCTCGGGTAGCAGTAAAACGCTCCCTTGGGGGTGGGGCAGGTCATCCCGTCGATCGTGGAGAGCATCTCGACCATCGTGTGGCGGCGGCGATCGAACGCCTTGCGCATGAGCGCGACGTCCTCGAGCCCACCCTCGAGCGCGGCGATGGCCGCGCGCTGCGACACGTTCGCGACGTTCGACGTGAGGTGCGACTGGAAGTTGGTCGCGGCCTTGATGACGTCGAGCGGGCCGATCATCCACCCCACGCGCCAACCCGTCATGGCGTAGGTCTTGGCGACACCGTTGACGACGATCGTCGTGTCGGCGAGCCCCGGCACGGCCTTGACGATCGGGGTGAAGACCGCGTCGTCGTAGGTGAGGTGTTCGTAGATCTCGTCCGTGACCACCCAGATGCCGTGGGCGAGCGCCCACTCACCGATGGCCTTGGTCTCCTCGGGGGAGTAGACCGCGCCGGTCGGGTTGGAGGGCGAGCAGAAGAGGAGTGCCTTGGTCCGGGGCGTGCGGGCGGCCTCGAGCTGCTCGACGGTAACGAGGTAGCCCTGGTCGGCCCCCGCGAACACCTCGACGGGCTTCGCGCCCGCGAGGCGGATAGCCTCCGGGTACGTGGTCCAATACGGGGCGGGGAGGATGCACTCGTCGCCGGGGTCGAGGATCGCCGCGAACGCCTGGAACACGGCATGCTTGCCGCCGTTGGTGACCAGGGTGTTTGCCGGGTCGATCTCGTAGCCGGAGTCACGGAGCGTCTTCACGGCGATCGCCTCGCGCAGCTTCATGAGGCCAGCCGCTGGCGTGTACTTATGGTTGGCGGGGTCCTGGGCGGCGGCGATGGCCGCATCGACGATGTAAGCGGGCGTCGGGAAGTCGGGTTCACCGGCACCGAAGCCGATGACGGGGCGACCGGCGGCTTTGAGGGCTTTGGCCTTCGCATCGACGGCGAGGGTGGCGGAGGGGGCGATGGCACCGAGCCTGGAGGAGACGCGGCGGGGGGCGGGAGTGGCGTTCACGCCCCCATTCTGGCATCAACCGCGGTAGCCCGGGTTCGGGGCGGCCGTCGTGGTTCGACTCTGACACGCGGATTGCGTAGACTGGGCGACCGGCGATTGACAATCGTGATGATGGCCCGCGCCCAAACGCGGATCCGGAGTTCGTCGAGAGCCGACGGGGGTTCCACCGCCCCCACTAGGGCAGTAGCGCAATTGGTAGCGCATCGGTCTCCAAAACCGACGGTTGGGGGTTCGAGTCCCTCCTGCCCTGCGTAGTGCGGGACGTCCGCGCGAATCACAGCAAAGGACCTACGGTGAGCCAGTCTGCCTTCCCCGACGCGGAAGAGAGGGATCCTCAGCACGACAGTGTTGAGGGTCGCAGCATCTTCGCGCGTCCGGTGCGGTTCGTTCGACAGGTGGTCAGCGAAATCAAGCGGGTGGTGACGCCCTCTCGCGAGGAGTGGCGCCAGTACACGATCGTCGTCACGGTGTTCGTCCTCGTCATCGTGTTTCTCGTTACGGTCTTCGACTTTGGGTTCGGCAAGTTGGTGGAAAAGGTGCTCGGGTGAGTAGCGACGTGTTTAGCAATGGAACCGATGCACCGAGCGCGGAGGGAACTCCCGCTTGGGTAGCTGCCGACGCCGAGGGAGAGGTGAAGGCGGAGGCCGAAGCGGTGTTGGAGGCCGTCGCGGAACTCGCGGCGGAGGACGAGGCGGAAGCCGAGGCACAGAACGACGCTCACGTCGACGTAGTCGCGGACGAGGAGTCGGTCGCGGACGTCGCCGATGACGTTGCGAGCGAACCGGAAACCGACGAGTCAACTGAGCCAGCGACCGAGGCCCCCGCCGTCGACGAGTCCGCCGCTGAGAGTGATGTCGACCCCGGCGCGGCTTTCCGCGCGGAGTTGGTCTCACGCGCGGGCGACTGGTACGTCGTCCACTCCTACTCTGGTCACGAAAAGCGCGTGAAGCAGGCCATCGAGCACCGCATCGAGAGCCTCCACATGGAGGAGTTCATCTACCAGGTCGAGGTGCCCCAAGAGGAAGTCACCGAGATCAAGAACGGCAAGAAGCGCAGGGTGACGCGTGTTCGCATCCCGGGATACGTCCTGGTGCGGATGACCCTCACCGACGACTCGTGGGGTGCCGTGCGGAATACACCCGGCGTCACGGGTTTCGTCGGCCATGCTCACCAGCCCGTTCGGCTCACCCTGGACGAGGTGTTCTCGATGCTCGCGCCCGTGGAGGCAAAACCGGCCCGCGTTCAGGACCGGGGGTCGAGCGGTACCCCTACCGAGGTCGACTTCGTCATTGGCGAGTCCGTCACCGTCATCGACGGGCCCTTCGCCACGTTGCCCGCCACCATCTCCGAGATCAGCGTCGAGTCCCAGAAACTCCACGTCCTCGTGTCCATCTTCGGCCGGGAGACCCCGGTCGAACTGTCGTTCAGCCAAGTCCAGAAGCTTTAAGCCGGACGCCAACCGGCGGCTTACCGCCACGAAAACCAAAGGACCCGTTACATGGCACCCCCGAAGAAAAAGAAGGTCGTCAGCCTGATCAAGTTGCAGATCCAGGCGGGCGCGGCCAACCCCGCCCCGCCCATCGGTCCTGCACTCGGTCAGCACGGCGTCAACATCATGGAGTTCTGCAAGGCGTACAACGCGGCGACGGAATCGCAGCGTGGCAGTATCGTCCCCGCGGAAATCACGGTGTACGAAGACCGGTCATTCGACTTCATCCTCAAGACGCCCCCCGCGTCCCAGTTGATCAAGAAGGCCGCCGGCGTCGCCAAGGGCTCGCCCGTTCCGCACACCCAGAAGGTGGGATCGATCACGCGCGCTCAGGCGCTTCAGATCGCCGAGATCAAGATGCCCGACCTCAACGCCAACGACCCAGAGGCCGCGGTGAACATTATTGCCGGGACCGCCCGCTCGATGGGCATCACCGTCGACCAGTAGTGCAGGATCACCACCTAGTTCACCCCAGTGGATGGGTCACGCGCTGACCCGTTACCCACGACTGCGAAGGAGAAGCAGATGAGCAAGCGCAGCAAGGCCTACCGCGACGCGAGCCAACTCGTCGATCGGAGCCAGGTCTATTCCCCGCTCGAGGCCGTGCGCCTCGCGCAAAAAACGTCGTCCAAGAACCACGACTCGACGATCGACGTGGTGTTTCGACTTGGCGTCGACCCCCGTCACGCCGACCAGGCGGTCCGGTCGACCGTCATCCTCCCCCACGGCACCGGCAAGGTTTCCCGGGTCCTGGTCTTCGCCACGGGCGACAAGGCGGAGGCGGCACGTGCGGCCGGAGCGGACATCGTCGGCGGCGATGAGCTGATCGAGGAGGTAGCGGCGGGCAAGATGGACTTCGACGCCGTCGTCTCCACGCCCGACCTCATGGGCAAGGTGGGGCGCCTCGGCAAGATCCTCGGCCCCCGCGGCCTCATGCCGAACCCCAAGACCGGCACGGTGACGATGGACGTCGACAAGGCGGTCTCCGACATCAAGGCGGGCAAGATCGAGTTCCGCGTCGACAAGCACGCAAACCTCCAAACGGTGATCGGCAAGGCGTCCTTTGGCGACGAGAAGCTCCTTGCGAACTATCACGCTGTGCTCGACGAGGTCCTGCGGGTCAAGCCGTCGTCCTCTAAGGGCCGCTACGTTTCGAAGGTCACGCTCTCCGCGACGAACGGTCCCGGCATCCCCGTAGACCCGAACGCCACCGTGGTAGCAGCGGGCTAGACCCGCAACGAACGTCAACCGAGGGCCGCTTCCCGCGAGGGTAGCGGCCCTCGTCATTTCCCGGCTGGCGAGACCATACCGGAGCACCACGACCGGAGCGCGAGTTGCGCCCAGCCCATCGACGCCATACGATGATCCACGCCAAAGACCGCCGGTTGACCGGCTCGCAAGAGTCGGACCGAAGTCCCGCAAACGCGGGGGCCAGCGCAGGAGAGAGTGTGAGGTTCGCCCGTCAGGGCGAGCCAGCCGCCCCGCCCTGCGCGGGGCTCTTTCGTTGATGGGGCCAAGGTGTGCAGCCGGGGGTCGAACCAACGGAAGGACATCCATGGCGACGCCAGACAAGGTGGCCGCGGTCGAGGACATGGCGGAGAAGTTCCGCGCGTCTGATGCCGTGTTCGTCACCGAGTATCGCGGGCTGACCGTGCCGCAACTCGCCGAGTTGCGACGTTCGCTCCGCGATGTCGCAACCTTCTCGGTTGCCAAGAACACCCTCACGGCGCTCGCGGCAAAGGAAGCCAAGGTCGAGGGACTCGATTCCCTCTTCTCCGGCCCCACCGCAATCGCTTTCGTCACCGGTGATCCGGTGGCAGCCGCGAAGGCGCTCAAGACGTTCGGCAAGGAGAACCCCTCCCTTGTGCTCAAGGGTGGAGTGTTCGAGGGCAAGACGCTCTCCGTATCCGACATTGAGTTCCTCGCAAGCCTGGAATCCCGCGAGGTTCTTCTCGCGAAGATCGCTTACGCGCTCGTAGCTCCGGTCGCCAAGGCGGCTCGTGCTATCGACGCCCTGCGTGCCAAGCAGGAATCCGCGGCCTAGCCGCATCACCGTCCCCACTGCTTCACGCAGGACCACGAAAGGAATCCCATCATGGCGAAGTTGACCACCGAGCAACTCATCGAGGCGTTCAAGGAGATGTCGCTTCAGGAGCTCTCGGAATTCGTGAAGACCTTCGAGGAGGTCTTCGATGTGACGGCAGCGGCCCCGGTCGCGGTCGCCGCCGCGGGCGGTGCTGCCGCAGCGGAAGAGAAAGAGGAGCAGGACGCCTTCACGGTCATCCTGGAGTCCATCGGTCCGAACAAGATCGAGGTCATCAAGCAGGTTCGTTCCCTCACAAGCCTCGGCCTCGGCGAAGCCAAGGCCGTCGTCGATGGAGCCCCTGGCCCCGTCCTCGAGGGTGTCAAGAAGGAGGAGGCCGAAAAGGCGAAGGGCGCGCTCGAAGGCGCCGGAGCCACGGTCACGCTCAAGTAGCGGCAGATAACGATTCGGGAACGGTCAAGGTAGTGCCTAGCGCTACCTTGACCGTTCTGCTGTATTCTGGCGCGAGCGATTCCGCATCGCAGCGCTGAGGTCGCGTGTTCCGGCTCCATTCCGGGCTGGACAAGCGTGCCCGAATTGAGTACACTCGCAAGTTGCGCTGCCTATTGTCCTGCCCTCACATGCCTACCCGGCGTGCGTCCGCCTTGTGCGGCTAGCCCCGGGGTCCGGTGGAGCCGTGGCTCAGGCATCGCGGTCACGCACGGATCGTCGGGAAGGACCCTCCTTTGGCTGCCTCGCGCACCTCGCTCGCAACCGCCATCTCTAACCGCAGCGCATCTCGCCGCATTTCGTTCGCGAGGATCTCGGAACCCATTGAGGTTCCGAACCTTCTCGGACTTCAGACGGAGAGTTTCGACTGGCTTCTCGGCAACGACGTGTGGAAGGCCCGCGTCGCCGCCGCGAAGAAGGCCGGACGCAGCGACGTCCCCGAGGTCGCGGGCCTCCAGGAGATCTTCGAGGAGATTTCCCCCATCGAGGATTTCGGTCAGACGATGTCCCTTTCGTTCTCTGACCCGTACTTCGAGGAACCGCGCCACACCCCTGAGGAGTGCAAGGAAAAGGACTTCAACTACGCCGCCCAGCTCTTCGTCACCGCGGAGTTCACCAACCACGGCACGGGTGAGGTCAAGTCGCAGACCGTCTTCATGGGCGAGTTCCCGCTCATGACGCCCCGCGGAACCTTCATCGTCAACGGCACCGAGCGCGTCGTCGTCTCCCAACTCGTCCGCTCCCCGGGCGTGTACTTCGAGCGCACACCCGACAAGACGAGCGACAAGGACATCCTGACCGCGAAGATCATCCCGTCACGCGGCGCATGGCTGGAGTTCGAGATCGACAAGCGCGACTCGGTTGGCGTCCGCGTCGACCGCAAGCGCAAGCAGCCGGTCACCCTCTTCCTCAAGGCTCTCGGCATGACGAACGAGGACATCGAGAAGACGTTCGCGGATTACCCGTCCGTCCTCGATACCCTCGCGAAGGACACGCTCAACACGCAGCAGGAGGCGCTCGTCGACCTCTACCGCAAGTTGCGCCCCGGCGAGCCGCCGACGGTCGAGGCCGGCCAGAACCTCATCGACAACTTCTACTTCAACCCCAAGCGATACGACCTAGCCAAGGTGGGCCGGTTCAAGCTCAACAAGAAGTTGGGCCTCGACGCTCCACTGGGCAACTCGACGCTGAGCCTCGATGACATCATCGGCACGGTCAAGTACATCGCCGCGGCGCACGCTCGTGCGGCGACGCTCCAGGGCAAGGCTCGCGAGACACGCGTCGAGACGGACGACATCGACCACTTCGGCAACCGTCGCATCCGCGCGGTCGGCGAACTCATCCAGAACCAGATCCGTACGGGCTTGAGCCGCATGGAGCGCGTGGTTCGGGAGAGGATGACGACGCAGGACGTGGACGCCATTACCCCCCAGACGCTCATCAACACGCGTCCGGTGGTGGCCGCGATCCGCGAGTTCTTCGGCACATCGCAGTTGAGCCAGTTCATGGACCAGAACAACCCGCTCGCGGGATTGACGCACAAGCGCCGTCTCTCCGCCCTCGGCCCGGGGGGACTCTCCCGCGATCGCGCCGGCATGGAGGTCCGTGACGTCCACTCGTCGCACTACGGCCGTATGTGCCCCATCGAGACGCCCGAAGGTCCCAACATTGGTCTCATCGGTTCGCTCGCGTCGTTCGGCCGGATCAACCCGCTCGGCTTCGTCGAGACCCCGTACCGCAAGGTGGTCAAGGGTCGCGTGACCGACCAGGTGGACTACCTCACGGCCGACGATGAGGACCACTACGTCATCGCCCAGGCGAACGCCGCCCTGAAGGAGGACGGCAACTTCGCGGAGGAACGCGTGCTCGTTCGTTCGCGCGGTGGCGAGGTCGAGATCGTCGTTGCCGACGCCGTGGACTACATGGACGTCAGCCCACGCCAGATGGTGTCGGTCGCGACCGCCCTCATCCCCTTCTTGGAGCACGACGACGCGAACCGCGCCCTCATGGGTGCGAACATGCAGCGCCAGGCCGTGCCGCTCGTTCGCTCCGAGGCGCCGCTCGTCGGCACCGGAATGGAACGCCGAGCCGCCGTCGACGCCGGGGACGTTGTCCTCGCAAGTAAGAAGGGCGTGGTCACGGAGGTCTCCTCCGACCTCGTCGTCGTGGCCAACGACGATGGAACGTCAATCTCGTACCGCATCGCCAAGTTCGAACGCTCCAACCAGGGCACGTCGTACAACCAGCGTGTTGTCGTCGACGAGGGGGACCGCGTGGTCGAGGGATCGGTCCTCGCGGACGGGCCGGCGACGGATCAGGGCGACCTCGCCCTGGGCAAGAACCTGCTCGCGGCGTTCATGCCGTGGGAAGGCCACAACTACGAGGACGCGATCATCCTGTCGCAGCGCGTGGTCCAGGAAGACACCCTCTCCTCCATCCACATCGAGGAACACGAGGTCGACGCGCGCGACACCAAGCTCGGCGCGGAGGAGATTACGCGCGACATTCCCAACGCTTCGGAAGAGGCCCTCGCCGATCTCGACGAGCGCGGCATCATCCGCATCGGCGCCGAGGTTCGCGCGGGCGACATCCTCGTGGGCAAGGTCACCCCGAAGGGCGAGACCGAGCTGACCCCGGAAGAGCGCCTCTTGCGCGCGATCTTCGGAGAGAAGGCCCGCGAGGTTCGTGACACTTCGCTCAAGGTTCCCCACGGAGAATCCGGCACCGTCATCGGCGTGCGCCAATTCACGGAGGAAGACGGGGACGACCTCCCCGCCGGTGTCAACCAACTCGTGCGCGTCTACATCGCCCAGCGCCGCAAGATCCAGGAGGGCGACAAGCTCGCCGGTCGTCACGGGAACAAGGGCGTCATCTCGACGATCCTCCCGATCGAGGACATGCCGTTCCTCGAAGACGGCACCCCGGTCGACATCGTCTTGAGCCCGCTCGGTGTCCCCGGCCGCATGAACGTCGGTCAGGTGCTCGAGACCCACCTCGGATGGATCGCCCACGAGGGGTGGGACGCCTCGGGCGTGACGGCTCCGTGGATCAAGGGCCTGCCCGCCGAGGCCGTGACGGCCGAACCCTGGACTCCCGTGGCGACACCGGTGTTCGACGGCATCCAGGAGACGGCCCTCGACGGACTACGATCGGTTGCCCTCCCGAATCGGGATGGAGAGCGACTCGTTCACGAGGACGGCAAAGCCATCCTGTACGACGGACGCACGGGCGAGCCGTTCCCCGAGCCGATCGCGGTCGGGTACAAGTACATCCTCAAGCTCCACCACCTCGTCGACGACAAGATCCACGCGCGATCGACGGGCCCGTACTCGATGATCACGCAGCAGCCCCTGGGCGGTAAGGCTCAATTCGGCGGCCAGCGGTTCGGCGAGATG
The DNA here is from genome assembly GCA_964564915.1 of uncultured Demequinaceae bacterium. Lineage (GTDB taxonomy): Bacteria > Actinomycetota > Actinomycetes > Actinomycetales > Demequinaceae > JAFGBM01. The sequence continues at coordinate 18,999 of CAZMCU010000034.1, forward strand.
GAGGTGTGGGCCCTCGAGGCCTACGGCGCCGCGTACGCGCTCCAGGAGCTCTTGACGATTAAGTCGGACGACGTGCTCGGCCGCGTCAAGGTGTACGAGGCGATCGTCAAGGGGCAGAACATTCCGGAGCCAGGGCTCCCTGAGAGTTTCCGCGTCCTCATGAAGGAAATGCAGTCCCTGTGTCTCAACGTCGAGGTCCTCAACTCCGAGGGCCAACTCGTGGAGATGAGGGAGACGGAAGAGGACGCCTACCAAGCGGCGGAGTCCCTCGGCATCTCGTTGTCGAGCCGCCCCGATGCCTCCAGCATCGATGAGATTTAGGCCAGCAATGGCACCGCAGACGGAAGTGACCACCAGGTCGGCTCAGGCCGACGGGATTAGGGAGTAGAGACCTTGCTCGACGTTAACGAGTTCGGCGAACTGCGCATTGGTCTTGCCACGGCCGACGACATCCGTCAGTGGTCGCACGGCGAGGTGAAGAAGCCGGAGACGATCAACTACCGCACGCTCAAGCCCGAGAAGGACGGCTTGTTCTGCGAGAAGATCTTTGGCCCGACGCGCGACTGGGAGTGCGGCTGCGGCAAGTACAAGCGCGTCCGCTACCGCGGCATCATCTGTGAGCGCTGTG
>CAZMCU010000035.1:0-19111 GCA_964564915.1 uncultured Demequinaceae bacterium
GAATCGTCAGCGTGTCGAGGTTCACGGGAACGATGTTCGCGGGCGGGTACCCGACTCACCCGGCTGACCCGACCCTAGGCCCCTGGCGCACGTGTCGCCTCGGTGGAGCGAGGCGCAAGCCACGAGGCAGACGGACTCCGGCATGCGGCAGGGGAGGATGCGGTGTACGCGGCGCGAGGCCCTGACGGTGCCGACCACCCAAACGGGTACGGCGACGAAGGCGACGGGGAAGAAGGTCGGGGGGAAGAGCAACACGATGGCGACGGGGATTAGCGTGGCGACGGTCACGGGGGGCGACTCGCGTCGTGCGGAGTTCACCGCCCGCGTACCACCGAGCGTCACCCCGCGAAGGGCTCCCATTCCCACCGCAAACGCCACGGCGATGATGAGGGGCACGAGCACTATCGTAAGAAGCACGATGATCGGTGTCGCGATGGTGTCATCCATGGTGTAGGGATCGTTGACTTGGTACAGGATCGTGAGTCTCAATCTCACCAACCAGACGAGCACCCCGAGTAGCACCCTTAACCCGAGGGCGAGGAACACCAAGGTGCCGATCGCGCGCAGTGCCGAAGTCGGCTCCGACCGCGCAACAAAGGTGACGACGGCGAGACATGCGAGGTAGGCGAGGGCGCCGACGGCGAGCACGATCCCAACATCGACGAGGAATTGGTGCTCGAACCAGCCCGAGACGTCGATGCCGACCGAGTAACGAGGCGCGGGCCCAGGGGCGTCGACAGCGAGGGCCTGGGCGAGTGCGATCATCCGAACCTCCTACCCCGACACTAGCGACGCGACCCCCTCGCGCGCGCCGATCGACACCACATCGTGACCAGACGGCATCAACCGTGACCTTGCCGCAATGACTTTGTGATGAAGGGGGGACGCTAGGTTAGGAAACCGTCACCGTCGTCAGGCGGGGCGAGTCCGGGCCGATGACGTGAACGTCGCCCACGAGATCCACGGACGCCTCCACGGAGCGTTCGACGCTGGTTCCGATCCACACCTCAAGGGTGCGCGGCTCCACGACCCGAAGGAGCTCCTGGTTGGTGTAGGCGACCCGTGTGGTCGGGATGTCGAACGTCACTGTGGCCGACGCTCCGGGGTCGAGGGACACGCGGGCGAAACCCAGGAGCTGGGCGACGGGGCGGGCGATCGACGCGTACCGGACGCGGCCATAGACCTGGACCACATGCTCCCCCGCGACCTTTCCGGTGTTGGTCGTCGTCACGGAGACAGGAACGGCCCCGCCGGTGGGGGCCGTGTCCGGAACGGTCAGGTCGGAATACGAGAACGTGGAGTAACTCAGGCCGAAACCGAAGGGCAAGGCGGGTTTGGCGTCGAGGATCGTGACCGCCGCCCCGTGGCCGAGCGGTGGATGGAGATACGAGTACGGTTGGGCGCCGACGGAGGACGGCATCGACACCGGGAGCCGTCCCGACGGATTGATCGCACCCGAAAGGATGCGGGCCAGGGCGCCCGAACCTTCCTCGCCGGGGAAGAAGGCCTGGATGACCGCCGCGCACCGGTCGAGAGCCCAATCGATCGCGTAGGGCCGGCCCGTGAGAAGCACGAGCACGACGGGGGTTCCGGTATCGAGAACCGCCTCGATGAGGGACCGCTGCACACCGGGAAGCTCAAGAGAGTCGCGGTCGCATCCTTCGCCAACCGTGCCGCGCCCGAACAATCCCGCGTGATCGCCCGCGGCGATGATGGCGACATCCGCCTTCTCCGCAGCCGCGACCGCCTTGGCGATCCGCGACGTGTCGTCGCTGTCGATGTCACAGCCATCGACCATCGTGATGGGTCCGCCGAACTCTTCGACCAGGGCCTCGAGCAGAGACGGCACCTCAAAACCGAAAGGCGTCTCCGGCCGTTGGGCGAGCACGTGGTTGACGAAGGAGTAGCACCCGAACATGGCCGCGGGTCGGTCCATGTTGGGTCCGATGGCCGCGATCGTGCGTCCCTTGGTCTTCGGGGCCAGCGGGAGGATCCCTTCATTGGACAACAAGATGACGCTCTTAGCGGCCATCTCAAGGGCGAGGGCCCGGTGCTCGGGCGAGTCGAGGTCGATCCCCGTCGGGGGATCGTCGCTGAAGTCCTGGTCGAGGAGGCCGAGCCGTTCCTTTTGCGTCAAGACACGCAGAACGGAACGGTCGACCAGCTCCATTGAGACGTCTCCCGCCTCAATGGCCTCGATGAGAGGGTCAAGGTAGGCGTCGCCCGACGGAAGCTCGACATCGATTCCGGCGGTGAGCGCGAGGGTGGCGGCCTCACTCCTATCCTTGGCGACCTCCTGCAACAGATGAAGGAACGCGACGCCGAAATAGTCGGCGACGACGACTCCGTCGAACCCCCACTGGTCCCGGAGCAGGTCGTTGAGCAACGATCGATCCCCGGCAACGGCCACGCCGTCGATATCCGTGTAGGAGTGAAGGACGACCTTGGCTCCGCCGTCGCGGATCGCCATCTCGAAGGGAAGGAGAAAGACGTCCGCGAACTCGCGGGGGCCAACACTGACCGGACCGAAGTTTCGTCCGGCCTTACTTCCCGAGTAGCCGGCGAAGTGTTTGACCGTGGCGTCGACACCGGAAGACTGCAGACCACGCACGAAGGGGGTGCCGATTGCGCCAACGAGGTACGGGTCCTCGGAGATGCACTCGTCGACCCGCCCCCATCGAGGATCCCTAATGACATCGAGCACCGGGGCCAAACCTTGGTGGATCCCGAGGGTGTGCATGTCACGACCGACAAGTGCGGCCATGCGCTCGACGGTGTCGGGGTCGAAGGAGGCTCCCCAGGCCAGAGGAGTGGGGAACGTGGCCGCGGTCCAGGCGGCAAGCCCCGTGAGGCACTCCTCATGGACGATGGCGGGAATCCCCGGGCGGGTTTCAGCAATGAGGTGTCGCTGCTCGTCCCAGAGCCACGCGGCTCGCTCCTCGGGATCGTATGGGGTGGTCCCATAGACCCGCGTGAGATGACCCAGCCCGTTCACACTCGCCTTCGCAAGAGTTCCGCGAGGACTCACCTCCCCCTGGAGGGGAGCGACAACATCGCCAACCTCGTCTTGCCAGAAGCCGACGAGTTGGGCGAGCTTCTCCTCCAGGGTGAGGGTGGTGAGGATGCCGCGGACGCGTGTCGAGTGCTGATCGCTCATCGGCTCGGCTATCCCTTCACCGCACCTGTGAGGCCGTCGACAATGCGGCGCTCCAAGATGGTGAAGAATGCCAAAGCCGGGAGCATGGCTAGCGAGGTGTACGCGAGGATGGCAGCCGTGTCAGACGAGTATTGAGTCTGGAACTGCTGGACACCGAGGGGCAAGGTATGGCCTGATGCATCCCCCTGGAGAATGAGCAAGGGGAGCAAGTACGCGTTCCAACTGGCAATAAACGCGAGTACCCCGACGGTGAGAATCGCAGGCCGAGCCAGGGGCACCAGTATGCGCCAGAAGAACCCCACTCGACCGAGGCCGTCGATTTGTGCCGCCTCCTCGATTTCCTTTGGTAGAGCTTTGAGGAATGGGCGCATGATGATGATGGTGATTGGGAGTTGGAATGCGATTTGGGGAATGATCACACCCCAGAGGCTCCCGATGAGACCGAGGTCCCTAATTAAGAGGTAGAGCGGCAGGGCCGCGACCCCGATCGGGAACATCAAACCCAGGGTGAAGATCACATAGAGCACGCCTTTGGCCCGGAAGTTGTACCGAGCGAGGGGGTAGGCGGCCATGGTGCCGAGGAGGATGACGCCCGTTGTCGTGCCCGCCGCGACCAAGATGCTGTTGAGCATCTGGTGCCAGAAGCGAGCCGACGTTAACACCGACCCATACTTGGAAAAGACCCATGGATGGGGGAGTCCCGCCGGGTTGTCCGCCAACTGCCAGGTGGTCCTGAACCCTCCCAGCACAACATAGATGAGCGGTACGAGGGTCACAGCGACGGCGGCAAGGCCGACGACGATAGCCAGAATATTGCCGTAATCGAGGCGGAAGCGGCGCACTCTCACGTCGGCTTCGTTCGAGGTTTTCTGCTCGGTCATGGTGCTCACGTCCTCAGCCCCCATTCGTATCGTTGGCATTGTCGCGCCGGAGCACCAGGCTCATGTATACGGTCGCCGCGATCAAGGAGAGGAAGAACAGGATGACGGCCACCGCGCTTCCGTAGCCGTACTGGCTGCGCATGAATCCGTATTGGAACATGTACGTTGCGATGGTGCTCGAGGCTCCCGCTGGCCCACCATGGGTGAGAACCCACACCATGTCGAACAACTGGATCGATCCGATGATCGATAAGAACATCCACACGCGGATCGTCGGGGCGATGAGGGGAATGTTGATGCGCCGTTGCACTTGCCACCAACTCGCGCCGTCGATGGTCGCGGCTTCCTGCAGATCCTGGGGGACGCCGGCAAGCCCGGCGAGGAACAAAATGATGGCCAGCCCGATGTATTTCCACGAGATGACGAAGAACACCGTCCACATGACAAGGTTGAGGTCGGCTAACCACAGTTGTTTGAGGCCGCCTAATCCGAGGTGTTCCATGACGGCGTCCAGTGGCCCACGGGGCTGGAGAATGAGGAGCCAGAGAACGGCGGTGATGACCTCGGAGAGAATGTAGGGGGCGAAGATCACCATGCGGACGACGTTGCGACCGCGGAATCGACGGTTGAGCACCAAGGCAACAACCAGCGCCACCGGAAACTGAACCAAGAGCGACATACCGACGACGAACAGGTTGTTCCGGAGCGCATGCAGGAAGGCGGGGTCGCCAAAGGCTCGTCGATAGTTGTCAAGCCCGATGAAGTTGTCGAGTTTCTCGATGCCGTTCCAGTTATAGAAGCTGTAGTACATCGCGAGACCAACCGGGAGTACCACGAAGACCAGGAAGACGATGAGCGCCGGTCCGCTGAAGAGCGAGATCTCGCCCCACTTGCGCGTGGTGTCGCGCCTCCGGATCTGTTCGGGAGTCCGGACTTTCTTCTCGGGCTTCTTCTCGGAGTCGGACCCCGCCGACGATGTGTCGACGGGGTCCGACCGAGTGCCCGAGGCTTCCTTCGTTTTCACGGGGAAGGCCTCGCTTTCGATTTCTAGACCTACTGGTTAGCTGCTGCCGCAGTCATAGCGTCGACAACACCCTGGGCCGTGCCGGTGCCGGCGTAGATCGCTGTAATAGCGTCGTTCATCGCACCTCCGACGTTCTGGCCATACGTGGTGTCAAGCCACAACTGAACATATCCAGCGTTTCCTGCAACCGCCGCGAGCTCCTGAAGGTTCGGGTCGGTCACAGACGAGGCTGCAGCCGGGGCAACCGGCAAACCACCAACAACCTCAGCGTAGCGCTTCTGCACTTCGTCGCTGCTGATGTAGCTGAGCAACTGGGCGCATTCGGCTGGAGCATCGACGTAGCACGAGAAACCGTCACCACCACCGAGGGCAGCGGTCGGGTCACCCTTACCACCAGTCGTCGCCGGCATGGGGAACCATGCCAGGTCTGCATTCAGTGCCGCAGCTTCAGGAGTGTCGGGGCCGAGAATACCGCGAAGAACGGCGGGCTCCCAGTTACCCATAAGCTCCATGGCCGCGTTGCCCGTAGCAAGAAGGCCGGACGAGCTCGTCGCGCCCTGCTGGGCACTCGTCGCCAGGTAGCCTTCGTTGAAGGGCTGGGTTGCAATGAAGTCCTCAAGCTGCACACCAGCCTCAACCCAGCACGGGTCAGAGAAGTCGAAGGTTGTCCCCGACGCCTGCATGACATCCTTGCTGCAACTACGCAGAGCGAAGTTGTACCACCAGTGAGCGGCGGGCCACTTGTCACCAGCACCGACCGAAATCGGGGCGATGCCCGCGGCCTTGAGAGCTGAAACAGCAGCGTTGAGCTCGGTCATCGTGGTCGGCTCGGACGTGATCCCAGCGGCCTCGAACAACGACGGGCGGTACCAGATCCCCTCAACACCAAAGGTGTAAGGAATACCGTAAACCTTGCCGTTGTAGCTCCACGGGGCAACAGCACCACCAAGGCGGTTGATGTCGCTGGCGAGCACATCGGTCAGGTCCATGAGGTAACCGGAGTCAACCTGCATAGCAAGTTCTCCACCACCCCACTGCTGGAAGATATCGGGGGCATCCCCAGACTGAAGAGCAACAGGGATACGTGTCCGCTGAAGATCTTCGTTCTGAATCGCCTCGATCGTAACGGTCACGTTGGGGTGAGCGGCCATAAATTCGTCAGCGACGTCCTGCCAGTAGCTGAGGGCTGGGTCGTTGACACCGTTGTGCCACCACGTGAGGGAGACCGGTTCGTTCCCGCCGGAATCCGACGGGTTCGTTTCGGTCGTGTCGCTGCAGGCACCGAGCGCAAGCATCGAGGATGCCAGTGCCACGCCAGCAACGACGCGGGTAATGTTCGCCATGATTGGGTCCTTTCCGTCTCCGTTGACTTGGTCGAACATCGGCAGTCTGCCAGTGCCATCCCAGGTATGTCAAACGTTATCGATAACGTTTTGCTAAAGATCGCGCTAGTATTCCCGCATGAACCCGTTCTCCCCCGTGAAGTTGGTCGATGTCGCCGAGCGTGCGGGGGTGTCGGTGGCCACGGTTTCCAAGGTTGTCAATCGACGCTATGGCGTCGCCGAAGCCACGATCGCGCGGGTTCAGCAGGCCATCGACGATCTCGGGTATGCGGGCAACATCAGTGCTTCCAGCCTGAGAAGCCATCGGACCAACGCCCTGGGGATCCTGGTTGCCGAATTCGAGCCGTATAGCGCCGAACTTCTCAAGGGCGTCTCTCGTGCGGCCCGGGGTGCCAACTACGAGATTCTCGCCTACACCGGAGGTCGGGCCGAGGGGTGGGAACGTCGTTCCCTGGCCAGGCTCGGGGGCACCCTCATCGACGGGGCGATCATGGTCACCCCCACCGTGACCGGGGTGAGGTCCAGCATTCCCATCGTCGCCGTGGACCCTCACGAGGGTCCGACCGAATTGCCCACCGTCGATTCCGACAGCCTTCGCGGAGGGCGGTTGGCCGCTCGGCACCTCATCTCCTTGGGACATCGGCGTATCGCGCTCCTCTCGGGACGTTCCGACTTGAATACCTCTCGACAGCGTGAGGAAGGGTTCCGCGTCGAGATGACCGAAGCGGGTATTCCCCTGAACGAGAGCTTGGTGCTCGACACGTCCTTTCAACCCGACCTCGCCGCGACGGCCGCCCACCAACTGTTGACCATGGCGACTCCTCCGACGGCGATCGTCTCGGCGAACGACATCACCGCCTTGCAGGTGATGGGAGTCGCCGCCGAGTTGGGGATGCGCATTCCCGAGGATCTGTCCGTCGTCGGATTCGACGACATCCCCGATGCCGCAGCCGCGACCCCTCCCTTGACCACCGTTCGTCAGCCGCTCCAGAAGATGGGGGAGGAAGCCATGCACCTCCTCCTGGATCTTCTCGATGGTGTCGAGAGGTCCATACATGTTCGTCTCGATGTGGAACTCATCGAACGCTTCTCCTGCGCCGTGCCTCGCGAGACGTAGGCATCGACCGATCGACCGTTCGAGCCCTGCCGCACGCTGATAACGCTGGGGATCGCCGATGTCCCCAGGCGGATTCGCACGCACCCCAATCCCCGTCAGTCGATGGCGGTCGACCCCGCTCGGTGAAATCGAGCAAGGCTGAGCGTCGACCCCGGGCCCGAGGTCGCCAGGTGGTAGGAAAGCGGTAGGATGGAGGTATGAAGGTGAGTATCAGTCTGCCGGATAAAGACGTTGCGTTTCTCGATACGTACGCCAAGGAGAACGGGCTCGACTCACGATCGGCTGCGGTTCACTCAGCCGTCCGCGCCCTTCTCGACACGACCCTCGAAACCGAGTACGCCGAAGCCTTCGCCGAATGGGAGGGTTCGGAGGATGAGGCATTCTGGGACACTTTCGCCGCGGATGGGCTAGGCCCGGAGCAGGGAGCGAAGGCATAGTGCTCCGAGGGGATATTCGTTGGATCGAGGCTGGCTCAGCATCGCCGGGGGAGGCGGCTGGGCGTCGACCCGGTGTGATCGTCTCCAGCAATGGGGCGAACGCCTCGGCTACTCGCCGGGGTCGCGGCATGGTGACCGTTGTTCCGGTGACGAGCAACGTCGACGTCATCCATCGTTTCCACGTTCTTCTCCACGCCGCGGAATGCGGTTTACCCGAAACGTCGAAGGCGCAAATCGAACAGATCCGGTCAGTCTCGGCCGAGCGTGTCGGCCCCCGGATTGGGACGGTCCCACCGCGCCTCATGCGCGACATTGACGAGGCGCTCCGGCTCCATCTCGGCCTCTAGCGATCGCCGATGGTTCCGGCGGGATGGATGCGCTTGGTCGGCGCGGTCGCACCCGGCAGACGAAGCGGAGAAGGACGTGAATGGGGTGGACGGAAAGCGGACGAGGGACATTCCTCCGAAATCGCGCTTCCCCCCGGGCCTCTTCCGACATAGTCTGGGAGCACACATGCCGCAAAAGGGTGAGGGCTCGGTCGGCGCGAACTCGAACTCAGGGAGTGGTATATGAATATGACGCGACGGACGTACTGGGGACTGATGGGGGGCGCGCTCATCATGCTCGAGGTCTTCCTCACCGGCAATGGCCTCAACTTCGATAGCAAGGCGTTGAACTCGACGCAGAACCTCTTACTCTTCATCGCGGGGATGGGCGTCCTCACGTTCGCCCGCTTGGGCCGACGCACGCTCGTTGCCTACAGCGCTGTCTCGGCGACCACGCTCGGCCTCATCATCGTCATCGACCTCTTGCGCGCCGGGACTCTCGACCTCACGTTCAAACTCGTGGTCCTCGTTGTCGGCATCGTGCTCGCCCTCATGGCGTCCATCGGCGGAGACCTCATGACCTACATCGCCCCCACGCGGGACGCGTCGGTCGCGAAGGACAAGTCGAAGGTCGGCGCGATCGCCAAGAAGTGACGCGACGGGGCTCGATAGGCTGAAGCATCAGTCCCCGAGCCAAAGGAGCGACGATGTTCCCCGGTATCACGTCCCAAACCTGCGCCACGGCGTGGGAGATCCTCCTCCCCGCTATCGAGAAGGCTGCCGCGCTCGAGGTGACCGACGGCGTGCGCGGAACGATCATCGTCATCGACCCCGGGTCGGCTACCCACGAGATCCTCTTCACCGGCCACGTCGGCGAGCCGGAGGCGAAGTACCTCGAGTACGTCAAAGCGAAAGCGAAGGTCACCCTCCGCACGGGGATGGATTCCTCTCGCGTCCGGCAGGATTTCACCCACCTCTACGTCGAGGGCGACGTCAAGTGGCCGGGGGCGATCCTTCGCGACGGCCTCGTTGTGGCGTTTTCCGGCGTCCAGGGTGAATTCGACGAGATGATTTGCGAATGGATGGTGTCCGCGATCCGGGCCATGTGTCGGGACGCGATGCACCGGTCCGGGGGTGCGGCCGAGCAGCCCGGACCCTACCTCACCTCGTAACGTCTCCGTGTAGGGCGGGGCGGTCGCCGCGAATCGGCGGCGCGTCGATGTGATCGAGCTAGTCCGAGTAGTCGACGGACTCCACGGGCACTCCCGCACGAACGATGACGGGGAAACGCGCGCCCCACTGGTCTTCCCACGGTCCCGCGAGGTCGTCGATGATCTGCTGCACCGTGGAGACGTCGTCGGGTGACGCGACGATCGCCCAACTGTTGGTTTCCGCTTCGAAGCCCGTTTCGAGCGAGCCGATCGCCTCGGGAACCTCGTCGATAGCGGCCCTGACCAAGAGGTAGGCCTGCGAAGCTTCTGCGAGCGAGTAGTCCACGGAAACGACGTCGACATTGCTGTAGCAGTCGACCCATGCTGGGCGCTCGCAGTCTCGAGGAAGGTAGAAGGTGTTGACCTCGAGCACGCTCGATCCCGCGTCGCACTCGGGGTGGGCCTCCGCAAGGCTACGGACCAGGTGGACGAACTCGCTGTGCGTCACCTCAGCGGTTGCGAGGGAAGAAGGGGAGGGGGAGGAAACGGGGGCCGTGGGCGAAGCCGCGGAATCCTCCGACGAGGCGAAAGGCTCGCTGCCGCAGGCGGTGAGGATTGCGGCGAGGGAGAGGATCCCCACCCACGTGCCGATCAACGCTCCCACGGCTCGGGGTCGACCCAACGAATTCACGACCACCTCCTCACCGAACATGCGGGGGTCGCACGATAGGAGACGGGGTGATGCGGCCCTACGTTCGAGCGTACGTCGTTGCTGCCTCGATGGGCAGGGGTCGACGATGCGATTCACGTCTCGCCCCGTCGTCGTCGTAGCACTAGGGTCAGCAGTATGGCGCCGACGTCCCTCGACCCCACCGTTGTCGATCGTGCCCTGGGGGCGATCCTGGGGACGGCGTGCGGCGACGCGCTCGGGGCGGGATACGAGTTTGGGCCGCCACTCGCGGACGAGGTGCCGGTGACGATGGATGGGGGGCACCGCGGCTTCGGTTGGGAACCGGGGGAGTGGACGGACGATACCGCCATGACCATCCCGGTTCTCCGCGCGATGGCCGATGGCCTGAGCCTGGAGGACGAGGCCACGCTCGACCGGATCGTTGTCGAGTGGACCGCGTGGGCTCGCACGGCGACCGACGTTGGGAACCAGACGCGTTCGGTGCTGAGCGGGCTGGGGCCCACCCCGACCGCCCTTGGGGCCAGGGCGGCGTCGAAGCGCTTTCAGTTGACGACGGGCAGGAGCGCGGGAAACGGGTCGCTCATGCGCACCGCGCCCGTCGCGCTCGCCTACCTCTCCGATCCGAATCCCGATCGTGTCGCCGTCGTCGCGCGGGAGGTGAGCGACTTGACTCACCTCGATCCCGACGCCGGTGATGCGTGCGTCTTGTGGTCCGTCGCGATGTGGAACGCCGTGAGAGACGGACGGTTCGACATCGACGACGCGATGGGCGCGCTTGCGGGCGAGGATCGGCGCGAACGGTGGCGGGTCCTGCTGGACGAGGCGGAGCACCAGCAACCGCGCGACTTCGACCGAAACGGGTGGGTGGTCCAGGCGCTCCAAGGAGCGTGGTCGGCGATGACGCACGCCGGTCTCGGACGCGATGGGGTGGAGCCGACATCGGAGCGTGTGCGCGACGCGATCGAGCGGGCCGTGCGGGGTGGTCGTGACACCGACACCGTCGCCGCGATCGCGGGAGCCTTGGTCGGGGCGGTCGCCGGGGCCTCCTTCCTCCCCGCCGAATGGCTCGAGGCGATCCACGGGTGGCCGGGGATTCGGGCCGACGAACTTACCAACCTTGCCCGTGCGGCCATCGGGGACGAGAAGGCGGGCTAGACCACCGTCGGTCTACCCACCTACCCACACTGCAGCGCGAACCACGCCCGCTCGAACGCCTTCGCCTTCAGGTCCTCATCCCGCAACCAGAAATACAGGCACCCCATGTCGCCCCACATCATCTGGGCTTCGTCGACAGAGTGAACCTGCACCATGTGCCGCCATGCCGCACTCGCCTTGGCCCATTCGGGAAAACGGGGATCCTGATGGGCGGCGCCGTCACCCGCGTACACCCCCTGGCTTCCCGTGATTTCCATGCCAATCGCCATGTCCCCCTGGAGGGAATCGGGGTGTCCGCCAACGAGGGTGCGTTCGGCGAATGCTTGTCCTTCGCGCCAATCGGCGAGGGCCTCGGAGTACGCAAAGGTCTCGTCCTCGCTCAACGTGAGTGGGGCGACCGTTTCGGACCACGGGTCGGGCATCGTCACCACTCGGCGACAATCGACGTCGACGGGAAGGAAGCGAGCCTCCTCCGGGAGGTGGTCGGGGAAGTCATCCGCGGGGACCGCGGCGGCGGCGTCGGGACAGTACACCAGCCGGAAACTGTCGCGGTCCTTCGGGTCGAAGCCCCACGTCGATTGATCCGCGTCGTAGAACACCGAGAGAAGACCCGAACACGGAAACCCCTGTTCGCGAAGAACGGCGGAGACCTCACCGGAGTCGGGGGAAGGCGAGCGCCCCCCATCGAAGCATTCCTGGTCGAAGCACACCTGCGCGACGAACGAGAGCGGGGTCCCTTTCCATTCGGGCCACGGTGTCCCCGAAGGGAGCAGGGGGAGGCCACCGATGCGCGATCGTCGGCTCGTGGGATCGGCATCGTCCGCGGGGACCAGTTCGACAGCCGGAAGCGCGAGGGCTAGTAGCCGTTCGTAACCCGAAACCCCGGCGGCCGCCAGTGCGACGCCGAGCGCCGACACGTTCACAGTTCCGAGCCTACTCGCGCCTGGACTTGGTGACAGGGTGAAGGAAGCGGCTAGCGAGAACGAGGCGACGACCGGTCGAGACTCAACTCTTGGGGATCTTGAGCGTTTGGCCCACGATGATGAGCGCCTGCGAGTTGAGGTGGTTCAAGGAGACAATCGCCGAGACGGTCGTGTTGAAGCGACGGGAAAGAGCCCACACGGTGTCTCCGCGAACCACCCGGTAGGTGGTGTACGACGCGAGCGGGCTTGTCGTGGAGGGGGTCGTGGCGGGAGGGTTCACCGTCACGGTGCCGTTCACCGGAATCCTCAGGGTCTGGCCGACGAGGATGAGGGCCTTGGAGTTCAGGTGGTTTTCTCGGATGATCCCGGTGATGGTGCTCCCGAAACGACGCGCGATGGCCCAGACCGTGTCACCCTTGACCACCCGGTAGGTCACGAACGTCGGCGTGGGTGCGGGGACGGGCGTCGGCGTTACGGTCGGGGTGGGCGTGGGCGTGGGCGTGGTGGTCGGAGTCGGGGTGGGGGTGGTCGACATACCGGGGACCGGGATGCGCAGCTTCTGGCCGATGAGGATGAGGGCCTTGGAGTTCAGGTGGTTTTCCTGGATGATCCCGGTGACGGTGCTCCCGAAGCGACGCGCTAGGGCCCAGACCGTGTCACCTTTGACCACTCGGTAGGTGATGTAGTTGGTGACAGGGGTGGGACTGGGTGTTGGCGTCGGCGTGGCGGTCGGAGTCGGGGTGGGGGTGGACGTGGGTGTCGGCGTCGGCGTAGGAGAGGGACCCGGTGACGGCTCCGGTGGCGGGGCGGGGGTCGTGGTCGAAAGAGGAATCGAGGCGACGGCCGCATCCGCAAGGGCGTGGACGGTCGGGGGAATGTGCCACTCCGCCGCGAGGGAGTTGAGGGAGGCGGAGTCCGCCACCGGGGTCCGCTCACCGGAAGCGACGAGGAACATCGCGCCGTCGCTCGCCCGCGAGACGAACGTCGGCGTCGTCAGGGCCGTACCGGAGACCGGGATTGTGGCGGTGACGGCTAGCGGAAGCACGGGAACGGTCGCCAGCCAATCCTGGGGTGTGGCGAGTTCGACCCGGCCGTGCGCCTGGAGGGCGTACGCGGTAGAGGTCGTCGCGGGAGAGAAAATCGCGGGGAAGGGGGTGACCGTCAACTGGTCGATGCTTTCTTGATCGAGGTACCCCGACACCCCGGCGAGGCTTGCGACAAGATCGGTCTGCGACTGAAGAGCGGCGTCGATGCTGAGAGCCGCGGTGGTCGAGGTCGAGTAGTACACGGTGTCGTCATCCGCGGCGCCACGAACATGAATCTCGGCTCCGGTGCGGACGATCGGTGTCCCGTACGGAAGCGAGTCGACGAACTCCTGACTCACGTTCGTGACGGCGGGTGCGGCGATGTCGGCCTCGGTGAGGGAAGCGGTGTCGAAGACCTCCCTGCGCTCGCCGTCAGCGACGAGGGACAGCGAACCGTCCGGCGCATGCACGAGCGAGGTGAGGGAGGAGGAAGCGGGGAGGAGAGCCGCCTGGTCGTCCCGCAGTTGGGGCAGACCTGTGCAGGTGTACCCGAAGTCGGTGGCCTGGTCGCAATCGGTGAAGGAGTACCTCTTCCCATCGTCCACGAAGTAGGTGGTTCCACTCGAATCCCTCACAGCCCTTCCGAGCACTCCCGCGTTCCTCAGTTGCGACAGGTAACTCGTGGTCACGGTCGCTACGGGACCCAGGGGAGCGTAGGCGGTGAGGAGGGTGGGGTCCGTGATCGCCCAGCGGTCGGTGCCGATCGTGAGGTACGTGGTGGTGCCGTCGGTGATGAGGTCGCTATCGAGCGTTGGGTCGCCGAACCAGTCGTAGAACGTCCTCCAGAAGTTCCTGTTGCCGTAACTACTGCAGGAGTTCCCCGTGCCGTAGAGGTTGGCCAGGGCCGCCGCGTTCGGTTGATAGGGCGTGTAGTAGTACAGAGCTGCGGTCGCGCGGTTGCGGATACGGACGGCGGACGAACCACACGCCGCATTGGGGTGGTATCGCACCGCCGTCACCGAGCCGACGGGGTACCACGTGAAGTTGCCCTTGCCGTAGTACTGCAACTGGCTTGCCGCGGAGTACAACTGGATGAACAGTCCGTAGTACGCCGTGCTACACGGGGCCCCGTCGGGGCACGCGTACCCCATCGCCCGCTGGTAGCGCCACGACGCCGGGCTCGAGAGCGTGACGAGGCTCGTCTCTTTCTGAAGCGTGACGAGGAGAACCTGAGGGTTGATGTGGCACGCCTGGGCAACGTCGTAGATCATTTGGGCGGCGGAGACGTCGGCCTTCGCCTCGATGGCGTTGACACAACGGTCGGGGTTCGCCGCACGCGCGTACGTGCTCGCGTGGTACTGGCGCAGGCACCCGTTGCACGTCACCGGCCCCTTGGCGTCGAGGAACTCCTGAATCTGTTGCACGTTCATGGAGTTGTAGTCAAAGAAGTTGTGGTCGCTGACGATGAAGCCGGGGTCGAACTGACTCGCGGGAGGAGAGGCGACCGCCTCGGTCGATGTCCCCACGACCGCGACAAGACTGGTGGTGGCGGCACACATGACGGCCACGAGCGCTGCGCTGAGCGTCGTCCGAACTCTCCCTCGTCCCCGAGCGATCATCATGGGATGTCCACCTTCTCCGATGCGGAAGAGCCGCTGTACTTGGCCGATTGGTAACTCGCCGTCACGTTCGCTGAGCCAGACGGAAGGTCCTCGAGTGCGAACGTGAACTGCCCGCAGGCCGTACTGGATACATCGGCTTGTCCGGTGTTTTCCTTAGCGATCGTGACCGCCCCATCGACCACGGTGACGGTGCACCGTCCGCCGTCCTCGTAGACGTCGGGGACGAAGACGACGACCCTGAGTTGGCCCGCGTCGGTGTCGACGGTCGTCATGAAGATCTCCGGCGTCACCGGCGTTCCGGCCGGGGCACCTTCGATGGGGCCGATGTCGCCGCTGGGGCTCGGGGAGGGGCTCGGGGAGGGGAGAGGAGACGGGGAGGGGGTCGCCGACGGACTCGGGTTTGCGGGCGTAATGGGGGTGGTCGTCGTGGGGTTGTCGGAACCGAAGGAACAGGCCGCCAACGACACGATCGCCACAAGGGGAAGCACCGAGGCGCCGATGCGCGAAAGGCGGGCTCGCTTGGTCCCCATGGTCACTCTCCTCGTTCCTCGGACGGCACATCGACAAGACGTGGCATGCCCCGTCCGCTCACATCAGTGTCACACGAAAAGGGAGAAATCGATCGGAAGTGGGAGTCAAATGTCTCACGTGTCACATCCGTACCACGTTGGGTCGGGGCGTGTCGTCACCAACCGCCGCCAAACCGCGCCTAGGTGCGTCGTCCCCGCGCGATTCGCGGTTCGGTCGCCAGGAGCCCGAGTGCCAGGGCGAGGAGGATCGACGTCACGACGGGAAGGATGCGTGGTCCCGACCACGCCAGCAAACCCGCCCCGAGGAGCGACCCCGCTGCCGCTCCCGCGTTGTAGACCGATCCGTGCGTGGCGACCCCCACGTCGGTGCTTCCCGGGCTGACTTGCAGAACGCGGCTGGCGAGCGAACCGACGAGGACGCTCATTCCGAAGCCCACGACGCAGAACAACGCGACCGCGGCCGCCTTCGTGGGACCGAAGGCGGCCAGGCCCGCCCAACCGGCACCGACGAGCGTCAACCCGACCGCCATCGTGCCACGCGGGAATCGGTCGAGGAATCGGGCGACGACGAGCATCGAGATGACCCCCGCGACGCCGGAAGCGAAGAGCAAGGAGGGGATCATGTCGGAGGCGAATCCGCTCACGTCATGCAGGAACGGCGTGATGTAGGTGAACGACACCGAGCTTCCCATGATGGCGATGACGGTGACACCGAGGACGGTGAAGAACCGCCGGGTGTGAGGCGCGCTCCCACGAGCGGCCCCGCCGGAGGAGGGGTGGTAACTGGGGATGAGGAAGAAGATCGCGATCGCGATGGCGGCACCGAGGCAGGCGATGACCAGGAACGGAGCGCGCCATCCCAGGTGCTGTCCGAGCCACGTTGCGGCCGGCAGGCCCACGACGCCGGCAGCGGACGGGCCGATGAAGAGTCGGCCGATGACCTTCCCCCGTACCTCGGGTGGGAAGAGACCCGCCACCGTCGCGGCGGCGACCGCCCAGAACATCGCCTGCGAGGACGCCGTGAGCAGCCGCGCACCGAGGAGAGTCAAGTAGTTGCCCGAGGTTCCGGCAACGAGGCTCCCCACGACGAACACCCCAAGCGTGGCGGTCAGTAACTGACGTCGGGGGACGTGTCGCGTGGTGATCGCAAGCGGTACGGAGATCGCCATGACGACGAGGGCGTGGCCGGTGACGAGGAGCCCGATCTGAGACTTACTCCGACCGAGGTCGTTCGCCATCAGGGAGATGAGCCCGAAGGGAAGGAATTCGCTCGTGACAATCGTGAACGCCGTGATCGCCATCACCGCAAGCGCGGCGATTGCGCGGCGACGCGAAACGATGGGAGGGGTAGTCACGAGGAGCCTTTCGAGGAGATGTCGTGAGAGAACCTTCTCACGCCGAACGAACGCCTCGTGGCGGTCCTCGCCAGCCTCGCGAAAGTGGTCGATGCCCGGTGCCGAATCGTGGCCGGATTGTGTCCGCTTCGTTACCAAATGTGGACAACGCGAAGCCCCTCGTGCGCGTTAATGGGATAAGACGTTCCGTACTAGGGGAGAAACCATGAAGGGATTGATCATCGGAGGCCTCGCGCTTGCGGCTGCCGTGGCGACCGTCGCGGCCGTGACGGGTCGGGTCGTGTCGGACGCGATCAAGGGCGACCCGGCGCACCGGAAGTCATAGGCTCACCGAACGCGTACGCGCGTCCGATTCTGGTTACCCATCCGCGCGTCACGCCTTCCCCTACCTGGGGAGGATTCTCAGCCCCGGTGGAAGCCCAACCCCGCGGAATGGCCTCGTTCTCCGCGATCGTTGTCGCTTCGTCCGCTTCCCACGGCGGTCCGGTGCGACCTCGATTTCCTCCGAGGAAGGGGGGCACTTCCTGGCCCCGAAAATCACGTTGGGGATCCAATCGACGAGGGACGCCACGAAGTTCACGAACGCGATCGCCACCAGGGGTAGCCCGGGAAATTGGGCAAGCAGCATCGCGGGACACGTTCGTCCCCATGCCACGGTCACGAGCGCGGGGCCGCCGATGGCCGCCCATCCCTCCCACGAACTGAGGTGAAAGGCTCCCCAGACGATCGCCCCGTACCCCACGAAGAGTTGCAGGACCATCAGCAGCCTGACGAAGCGGTTGCCGTGATCCCACCATCGCCCGAGTGAGACCCCCGACCACTGCATCGCCGCCCGGTAACGCGGTACTCCCCGCTCCAGCAAACCCTGGTGGAAACGCGCGTCGATCGCCACCCTGGCGCGGCGGGCCGTGCGGGATCGTTGGGGCACGATCGCCTTGGCGTCATGGCATTCCTGATCGTGAACGATCGAGGGAAGAGAAGTCTCTCCGAAGGGGGCGATGACGGACCATAGCGAATGGGGAATGGTCGCCAGGTCGGTGGTGAGACCCGCCCGGGCGGTGTGATGTTTCCTCTCGCCGGGAGCGATATAGGCGAGATCTTCGAGGAGCGTAAAGGTACGGCCCGTCGAATGCTGGAGCCTGACGTAGTTGGGACGGTAGGGCATGGTCTCCCCCGAAGTGTGCCGGGCCCGCCGACGACGGTCGGGCTACTCGCAGGCTAGCGCGATGGGGCGGATCCCGCTCGGGATAACCTGACCCCACACGTGCGCGGAGTACGCGGCGCGAACGGACATGTTTCTCCCGGGCATCGATCGGGGGTGCCGTTCCGCGCGCCGCCTGCCCCCGACTCGTGTGCGACGTAACCTAGACGCATGAGCGAAGCCCTCCACGTCGTCGTTACCGGAGCGTCGTCCGGCATCGGAGCCGCCACCGTCCGCGCCCTAGCGGCGGAAGGGGTGTTCGTCGTCGCGACCGCGCGTCGGGCGGACCGCCTGACCGCCCTCCAGGAAGAAACCGGGTGCACGACGATAGCCGCCGACATCACCAAAGACAAGGACGTGGCCGCGCTCGTCGCGGCGGCAACGAAGGCCGGTCCCGTCCACGCGCTCGTCAACTGCGCGGGGGGAGCACTGGGGCTCGGTCCCGTGAGTGAATCCGCGCTCGCGGAGTGGACGTCGCAATACGAACTCAATGTGATCGGCACGGTGCGCGTAACCCAGGCGTTCCTCCCCGCACTGAAGGCATCGGGAAGGGGAGACGTCGTCATCGTCACCTCGACGGCCGGGCACGACCCCTACGAAGGGGGAGCCGGTTACGTCGCGGCGAAAGCCGCAGAAGCCGCCCTCGCCCGGACCCTTCGGCTGGAGCTCACGGGATCCGGGGTTCGCGTGATGGAAATCGCCCCGGGCATGGTTCACACCGAAGAGTTCTCTCTCAACCGCTTCCGGGGAGACCAGGGGCGTGCCGACGAGGTCTACAAGGGAATCGATCCGCTGTTAGCCGAGGATGTGGCGGACGCGATCGCGTGGGCGATCCACCGACCCCACCACGTGAACGTTGATCTGATGGTTCTCCGTCCGCGCGAGCAAGCGGGGGCGTTCAAGACCGTGCGCTACATGGGCGCGGGAAGCGACGAATGACGCGGATCCCGGGGGCTAACTGCTCGCTTCCTGGACGATGACGCGCACGATCTTGTCGGTGCTCGAGCCGTTGCTCGTCAGGACGTAGAGGAAACCGTCTGGGCCTTGCGCGACGAGGCGGATGCGTCCGAGGTCATGGAGCAGAACCTCGGGCGTGCCGATGCCGTCGGGTGCGAGCGGGATCCGCCAGATCCGTTGACCACGCAGTGCGCCCATGTAGATCGCCTCATCCGT
>CAZMCU010000036.1:0-18502 GCA_964564915.1 uncultured Demequinaceae bacterium
GGTACCCCCTCGTCCTGCCGAATTCGCCCAATGAGGCAGTCGTCGATGCCCGCCGCCGCGAGTGGGGTGGGGACCTCGGTGACCGTGACTCCCGCGGCGGAAGCGAGCAGTCCGTACGCTCGTTTCGGATCGATGGGGCGAGCGAACTCCGCGTTGATCGAGAGGCTATGCCCGGTGTAGACCGGCACGCGCACGCAGGTGCCACTGACGAGCAGGTCCGGGATACCGAGGATCTTCCGCGACTCTGAGCGCAACTTCTGTTCCTCGCCGGTTTCGTTCCGCCCATCGTCCACGAGGGAGCCCGCGAAGGGGATGACGTTGAACGCAATGGGTGCGACGTACAGCACGGGGTCCGGGAACGTCACGGCGCGGCCGTCGTGGGTCAGCGCGGGGGCGTTGGTCGCGACAGCCTTAACCTGGCCAGCGAGTTCCGCCACACCTTGAAGGCCGCTCCCCGAAACCGCTTGGTAGGTAGAAACGATCATGCGGCGCAACCCGGCCTCGTCGTGCAGAACCTTCATCACCGGCATCGCGGCCATCGTCGTGCAGTTGGGATTGGCGACGATTCCCTTGGGAATGTCGTCGAGAGCAGAGGGATTGACTTCGGAGACGACGAGCGGAACCTCGGGGTCGGCGCGCCAGGCCGAGGAGTTGTCGACGACGATCGCTCCGGCTGCTGCGAAGCGGGGCGCGAATTCTCGCGACGCTCCGCCACCGGCGGAAAAGAGAGCGAGGTCAATCCCGGAGAAGTCGGCGGTGGCCACATCCTCAATCGGAACTTCGCGGTTGCCCCACCCAAGGACGGTTCCGGCGGAGCGAGCCGACGCGAAGAACCGAACGTCCATACCGGAGAACCCCCGCTCCCAGAGGAGGCGCCGCATAACGGTGCCGACCTGCCCGGAAGCGCCGACGACGGCGACGACGCTCATCGTCCGCTCCCCCCGTACACGACAGCCTCTCCCTCCGCGGAGTCAAGGTCGAAGGCGGTGTGGACGGCGCGCACGGCATCGTCGAGGCTCTCGGCCCGTGTGATGACGGAGATGCGGATGTCGGAGGTGGAGATCATCTCGATATTGACGCCAGCATCGCGAAGCGCGCCGAAGAACTTGGCGGAAACTCCGGAGTGGGCTCGCATCCCCGCCCCAACGAGGGAAAGTTTGCCAATGGTGTCGTCGTATCGAATCTCCTCGAAACCGATGGCGTCCCGGTTCGCTTCGATCGCGGCGCGCGCCCGCGCGCCGTCGCTCGCCGGCAAGGTGAAGGAAATGTCGGTGACCCCCGTGCCGTGCGCGGACACGTTTTGGACAATCATGTCGATGTTGATGTCGGCTGCCGCAACGGTTTCGAAGAGACGGGCGGCGGTACCGGGCACGTCGGGGAGTCCAACGACCGTGATCTTCGCTTGGGAGCGGTCGTGCGCAACTCCAGCGATGATGGGCTCTTCCATGGCGTCTCCTTGGCTCGAGTCTCCCACGATCCACGTTCCCTCCAAGCCGGAGAACGATGAGCGCACGTGGACGGGGACGTTGAAGCGGCGCGCGTATTCGACGCACCGGGGGATGAGGACTTTGGCTCCTGAAGCCGCAAACTCCAGCATTTCCTCGTACTGGACGCGCGGTAGTTTGCGGGCGGCCGGGACGATGCGCGGGTCCGCGGAGAAGACGCCGTCGACATCGGTGTAGATCTCGCAGACGTCGGCATGCAGCGCGGCGGCGAGGGCGACGGCAGTGGTATCGGTTCCTCCGCGCCCGAGCGTGGTGATGTTTTGGGTCTCGTGGCCCATGCCTTGGAACCCCGCGACGATGACCACCTCTCCCTCCGAGAGCGCCTTCTCGATGCGTCCGGGGCTCACGTCGATGATGCGTGCCCGGCCGTGATGTTCCGTTGTGATGACTCCGGCCTGGGGTCCGGTGAGACCACGAGCATTCACCCCATGGGCCTGGATGGCCATGGTGAGGAGGGCCATCGAGATGCGTTCGCCTGCGGTGAGGAGGATGTCCATCTCGCGATCGGCCGGGGCGTTGGTTACGGCTGCGGCAAGCTCGATGAGTTCGTCGGTCGTGTCCCCCATCGCGGAGACCGCGACCACGACCTGGTTTCCGGCCCGTTGGGTCTCGACGATCCGCTCCGCGACATGTTTGATGGCGGCGGCGTCGGACACAGAGGAGCCACCGTACTTCTGCACGATGAGGCTCATCGGGGACTCCTGATTGCGTGGGTTTCGTCGGGGTTCGGCGTCGCCATTCTAGTGGGCGCACGGGGGCACCTAGGCCGCGAGCGAGAGAGGAGGGTGGCCTACCCGACGGTGCGCCGGCCTTCGAACGCGCGCCCGAGCGTTACCTCGTCGGCGTACTCAAGATCACCCCCGACGGGTAATCCGGAGGCGAGTCGGGTGACCTTGAGTCCGAGGGGCGCGAGAATCCGAGTGAGGTAGGTCGCCGTAGCCTCACCTTCGATGTTGGGATCGGTCGCGAGGATGACCTCCTTGACGGTTTCGTTCCCGAGTCGCGCGAGGAGTTCCTTGATGCGGAGATCGTCCGGTCCTACGCCCGCCATGGGATCGATTGCCCCACCGAGGACGTGGTAGCGGCCGCGGAATTCGCGTGTGCGCTCGATGGCGACAACGTCCTTCGCCTCCTCCACCACGCAAATGATGTCGTCCGATCGGCGGGTATCGAGGCAGACGCGGCATCGTGCGCCCTCGGCGACGTTCCCGCAGATCTCACAGAAGCGCACCTTCTCCTTAACCGTGAGGAGCACCTCGGCGAGTCGTCGAACGTCGACGGGGTCGGCCGAGAGGACGTGGAACGCGATTCGCTGCGCGCTCTTGGGCCCGATTCCGGGCAAACGACCAAGTTCGTCGATGAGGTCTTGGATCGCGCCGTCGTACATGGGGCCAGCCTAGGCGGCGTGGGTGACCTAGCCGTCGAGGCGCACCACGCCTATGGCTCGTCGACCACGGTACCGCCGAGCATCTGGGCGATGACCTCCGGTCCCGTGAGCCCCGAATCGGGGGCGGGGGCGTCGCCCGGGGAGGCGTCGTCGTCCGCGTTCATCGACGCGATTGAGCCCGGCTCCGTCGGAGGCCGAGTAGTAGTCCCCGAGCCGGAATCGGTGGGGGCGTCAGCACGAACGGTCGTTGGAGGGGCACCTCTACTGGCTGCTGACGAAGGTGAGGACGGCTGGGTGGGGTTAGCCGTATCCGTCACGACGACTGTGACGGGCAGGCCAAGCGTCTCGCGGATGGCGAGGGCAACGTTCTCCGCATGGTTGCCGTCCATGAATCGGGCCCCCAATTGTGGGCTCGTGAACGCTAGGCGAACCTCGCCGCGTTCGACGCTTGCCACTTGTGCGCTCTGGCTCACGAGAACCCAGGTCACCCTACGTCGCTCCAGGGTTCCGAGGACTTCCGGCCAGCGCCGCCGAAGCAGCTCCGTGTCGGACGCGCCGTCGACCGACGCGACGGCGGGGACCGCTTCCGGAGTGGGGGTGGCAGAAGCGGAAGGAGACGGCGCGGGTGGAGAAGGAGGCGCCGCCGGTGCGGAAACGGCGGGTTCGGGTGACTTCGCCTGGGCCGACGGAGGCGGAGGGGGAGAAGCAGAGCGCGCGGAGGAGACACGTTGCGTCGCGGGGGTGTCCACAATCGAAGCCCCCGTAACACCTGGCGCGACCCCCGTAGCCACAAGCCGCGCGGCAAGGAGCTCAAGGTGGAGCCTCGGCGACGTCGCACCGATCATCGACGTAAGGGCGTCGTTGACGCGGTCGGCGGCGACGGAGGCGCGTGCAAGCCCGAGTCGTCTCGCTTGGTCCCTGAGGCGCTCGAGTTGGTCTTCCGGGACCTGCCCCAGGGCTTTCTCTCCATCGGGGCCGGAGGCGGCAAGCAGCAGCAGGTCACGTAGGCGTTCCAGAAGGTCTTCGACAAAGCGTCGGGGTTCGTGCCCGGTGTGGATGACGCGTTCGATCACGGAGAAGAGCGAAGCACCGTCGGCGGCGGCAATCGCATCGATCGCGTCGTCCAACAGGGTGCCGTCGGTGTAGCCGAGAAGGGAGATGGCGCGTTCGTAGGTGACGCCCTCCGGTCCGGATCCCGCCATCAGTTGGTCGAGGACGGAAAGCGAATCGCGAACGGAACCACCACCGGAACGCACGATGAGGGGAAGCACACCGGGAGCGACCGTGACACCCTCGGCGTCGCACAGTGTCTGGAGGTACGACGTGAGAAGCGCAGGGGGAACGAGACGGAAGGGATAGTGGTGCGTTCGCGAACGGATGGTCGAGATGACCTTCTCCGGTTCCGTTGTCGCGAAGACGAATCGAATGTGTGGCGGAGGCTCCTCGACGAGTTTGAGGAGGGCATTGAAGCCCTGGGGTGTAACCATATGCGCCTCGTCGAGGATGAAGATCTTGTACCGGTCGCGGGCGGGAGCGAAGGCGGCGCGCTCGCGCAGGTCCCTCGCGTCGTCGACCCCATTGTGCGAAGCCGCGTCGATTTCGACGACATCGATGGATCCCGGCCCTCCCCTGCTTAACTCGACGCACGAGTCGCACGTTCCACACGGCGTGTCCGTTGGGCCCTCGGCGCAGTTGAGGCAACGAGCGAGGATGCGCGCGGACGTCGTTTTTCCACAACCACGGGGGCCGCTGAAGAGGTAGGCGTGGGCGACACGGTCGGAGCGCAGGGCTTGGCGAAGCGGCTCGGTGACGTGGTCCTGCCCAATTACCTCGGCGAACGTCTCGGGTCGGTAGCGGCGGTACAAAGCGGTCGTCACACCCCCGACTCTAGTGCGGCTGGCCGACGCGTGCACCGAGGTGCACGCCACGAGGCGGTTCGTAGGGATTCGGGTTATGGATTCGCGATCGATGCAATGCTAGTCTACAATGTAGAAAGTATCTACAACGTAGAAACGAGGACGAGATGCTGGCGATATCCGGTCTGTGCAAGTCCTATGGCGCGCTTCGGGTGCTCGACGGCGTCGACCTCACGGTCCAACCGGGGCAGATCCTTGGCCTGGTCGGGTCCAACGGCGCGGGCAAGACCACGGTGATCTCAATCGCCGCAGGGCTCAGGACGGCTGACGCGGGAACGGTGCTCATGGGTCCAGGGCGCGAAGCAACGGTCGACGTATTGAGCCACCCGCGGCGCGCAGCAAGGCTTCTTGGCCTTGCCCCTCAAGAGCTCGGCGTGTATCCGATGCTCACTGTTGAGCAGAACCTCATGACGTTCGGGCAACTTGCGGGGTTCGCTGCCCCAAGAGCCCGGGTTCGGGCGCGGGAGATCGCGGAGACCCTCGGACTGGAGAAGGACCTCGCAAAGCCGGCGTCCACCCTCTCGGGGGGTCAAGCGCGGAGGCTTCACACGGGGATGGCGCTGATGCACCGCCCCCCCGTTCTCTTCCTCGATGAGCCGACGGTCGGAGCGGACGTTCCCGCGCGGCGCTCGATCCTTGGAGCCGTTCGTTCTCTCGCCGCCGAGGGTGCGGCGATCGTCTATACGACGCACTATCTGTCCGAACTGGCCGACCTCGCGGCCGATGTCGCCATCCTCGATCGCGGTCGCATCGCGTTCCTCGATACCGTCGCCGGTCTCCTCGCCCGTTATGCTCGCCCGAGCGTCGGCGTCGTCACGGCTGGGGTGCGACCGGACCTGCCCGGCTGGAGCGCGGTGGCGCGCGGTGCGGACGTGGGTGATGTCCGCTGGGAGCCCGATCCCCACCTTCTCGCAACATGTTCCGCGACGGAGCTTGTCGCTGGAGCCCTCAAGCGACTCGGAGGCGATACCCGGCTCGTCGGCATCGATATCTCGCCCCCGAGTATCGAGTCCGCGTTCCTGGAGATCACCGGCCGAGTGCTTAGTGTTGACGACGTCCACGGTAACGAGGAGGCGACCGATGCGTGCGTCGCGTAAGTGGGCTATCGCCCAAACGAGTTTCCGGATTTTGGCCAAGGATCCCGCCCCGATCATCGTCATGATCGCCATGCCACTCATCCTTGCGGCGTTCCTTAAACCCGCCATGACGGCGCAACTTCGGGCCCAGGGTTTCGAGGGAGCGAACGGTGCGGCTCAGGTCATTCCTGGACTTGCCGTGATGTTTGCGTTTCTTTCCACTCAGGTGGCGACCATGCTCTTTTACCGAGAGCACTACTGGGGCACGTGGGAGCGGCTCCGGGCTGCGGGAGCCAGCGGCTCGGACATCATGGTCGGCAAGGCGGTGCCGCTGTTCATCGTCCTCTTCTCGCAGGTCACCGCCGTCTTTGTCGCCGGTTATGCGCTCTTCGACTTCCGGATCAACGGTTCGGTCGTCGCGCTTGCTGTCTTGGGCGCCGGGCTCGTCGCCGCCGTCCTCAGTTACGCAATCCTCTGCGTATCCGTTTTTGCGACGCTCGACCAGGCGATGGTCGTGGGGAACCTCGGCGGCATGCTCATGGCCGGAATCGGTGGTGCGCTCGCTCCTGCGGCCACAATGCCCGGGTGGGCACAGGCGATCGCGCACTTTACCCCGACGTACTGGGGACTCCGCGGTGTTCAGGACGTCACACTCGCGGGCGCGGGGTTGGGAGACATCGGCGTACCGCTGGCGAGTCTTGCGTTCTTTTCCGTCGTGTGCGCGGTCGTGGCGGGCCTCCGCTTCAAGCCGACAGAAGTTAAGATCGGTACGACCTAACATGGCGCGCGCGACGAAGGATGAGACCGGGGACGCCCGCCCGATGCGTCCCACGCTCAACCGCGAGTTCATCGTCGCTACAGCCGTTAGGCTCGTCGACTCCGAAGGGCTCGCACGACTGTCCATGCGTCGGCTCGGTGCTGCGCTTGGGGTGGACCCCATGGCGATCTACCACTACTTCCCCAGTAAGGCCGCGCTGTTCGACGGCCTCGTCGAGGCCATCTTCCTTGAGTTCTCCGTACGTCAGGAGGTCGAGGGGCTCCCATGGAAAGAGGCGATGACGGAATACCTCCAATCGGCGCGCGTTACTCTTCGCAACCACCCAGCAGTGTTGCCTGCGATGGCGACGCGGCCGGTGAACACGCAGGGTGTCCTCGAGATGATCGAGCAGCCTGTCGCGTGCATGGTCAAAGCAGGGGCAAACCCCGCAGCCGCGCTCGACGCCATGAATGCGCTCTTCGCGTTCACGATCGGGCACGTCCTCGCCGAGGTAGGAGAACCGGTCGGGGGGCCCGACGACCCGGGCTTCGACCTCGAGAGCCTCGACCTCACGGCGCTGCCGACGCTCGTGACGGCATTCCAGGACGGGTACGCGTACGACGCGCAGAGGCAGTACGACCTTGGGCTCGACGCGATGCTCACCGGTCTGGGAGCGCGCCTCAATCTACGCGACTCCGAATAGCGGTGCGGGGATGCGAGGACCCCTCACGCACCCGCCAGAGCCCGCGTACCCTTGCTGCATTCCTACCCTGGGGGAGTTCCGCGAGGTGACGCCACGTGAGGGGTCCCCGTAAGTCTATCGGCGGCGCGCGATCCCGACGAGGTCCGGTAGCATCGATGACCTTGGAGGATTCGCCTAGTGGCCTATGGCGCACGCTTGGAAAGCGTGTTGGGTGAAAGCCCTCGGGGGTTCGAATCCCCCATCCTCCGCCATGCGCAACCTCAGTTAGGGTTGAGGGGTGAGTGACAAACAGCGACCATCGACGACGACGCTTCGGACTCGGCGTGAGATCTTGCGGAAGCGCCGCAGGGAACGTCAGATCTTCGTCTTCAGCGTGCTCATCTTCACGATGGGGGTGCTGGCCTTCATGTCCTACAACATCTACTCGGGGAAGACGGAAGGTCCTTTCGCCGAGCCCTTCGTGTCCAATGCCGCGGGTTTCACGAGCGATGTCACCACACCCTGTCCGCCGCCGGGAGCTCTTCCGTTGGACGCGGGCGACGTAACGGTTCGCGTCCTCAACAGCACCGATCAACAGGGTCTTGCCGCACGGACCCTTGAGGACCTTGTCGGTAGGGGATTTTTGCCCGGGGGGGCGGCGAACTTCACCAGGTTTGAGTACGAGGGCACCGCTCGCATCGCTTTTGGCATTGATGGTGTCCAACAGGGGTACACCATCGCGCGGCACTTCGACCACCCCGAACTCGTTCTCGATTCTCGAGAGGGAACCGCCGTTGACGTGGTGCTTGGCATCGAGTTCGACAAACTCATCCCCTTGTCCAGCCCCGAACTTGCCCCGGACATCATTCTGACGCAGATCGCTCAGTGCCTACCCGCGATCAACATCAATCCGGAACCCGCACCCGCGAAGTATCCGATCGTTGGAGTGTCGCCCAGCCCCTCACCGAGTGGTTCGGCGCCCTCACCGGACGCCACCGAGCCACCGAGCTAGGAGGAATCGTTGAGCACGTCAGACGAGAATCCGTTCGCGCCGCCGTCGTATCCGCCGCCAACCGGACCGGCCTTCGCCGACGGCGGTACGCCTCCGCCACCGGCGATGCCTCCCTCTCCTTCGAACCTCACCGTTCAGCGCGAAGCGTTCGCTTCCCCCACCGACCATTCCGCGCCACCTGGGCCAGCGAAACCGCTCCACAAGAGCGCAACGGTCGCGCTTGTGCTGGCGATCCTTACCCCCGTTTTGACCCCGCTGGTAGGGATCGCGGGTTGGGTGATGGGGCGCCGAGTCCTGCGCGAGGTGGCCGTGACGGGCGAGGGAGGGGCTGGACGGGCACGCGTGGCGGTATGGCTCGGTGCCGGTCTTGCCGTTCTCTGGGTGATGGTGGTCGCGTTCATTCTTGCGGCGATGGCGGGAGCCCGGGCGGCGTAGAAGCCAATCGAGCGACCCCATTCGGCCGAATTGTGATGGCGGTGGCGGTGGGATTTGAACCCACGGTGGAGTTGCCCCCACACACGCTTTCGAGGCGTGCTCCTTAGGCCGCTCGGACACGCCACCGCGGATGAGGATACAGCCCGAAGAGGGGGCCCCACAAACGAGGCGAGTACCGTCAGTCGCGTCGTGCCTCAAAGAACTCGCTCAGAAGAGAGGCGCATGGTGCCTCCTCGACCCCCGCGATGACCTCAACCCTCGATCCAACCCTCCCGTCCCGCACCAGATCCCACTGGGATCCCGCTGCCCCCGCCTTCTCGTCCCAGGCTCCGAAAACGAGCCGTGCGACGCGCGCTTGGAGAATCGCGCCGGCGCACATCGCGCACGGTTCGAGGGTGACGACGAGCGTGTGGCCGTCGAGACGCCACGTTCGTGCGGCCTCGGCTGCCTGTCGCAAGGCGAGGATTTCGGCATGGGCGGTTGGATCGGAGGTGGCTTCCCTGCGATTGTGACCTCTACCGACGATCCGACCAACCGGATCGACGACAACCGCACCGACGGGAACGTCCCCATCGGAAAGGGCGAGCCGGGCCTCGGCTAGCGCCTCGGCCATCGTGTCGTCGTACTCGTCGGTAGCCACCTCGCCAGGCTAGCGCCCCTGTCGGTGCCCGATGAGACGATGTTGGAACCGGAAACGGACGTCCCGCGCCATATCTTGTGGTGAAACGCGCGACACGCCACTAGATGTTGCGTTAGCCTTACCTAACTAGTAACGTCGGAGAATAACCCAGCACCAACCGGATTGACGATGAGCAAGGAGAGAGAAGTGACCATCACGGAGTCCAGGGCGGAAGCCCCGACCGACCCGGTGGAACGACCCCGTTCGCCGGAGATGGCGGCTATCCACGTCACCAAGCGCGACGGCTCACGTGAGCCCTACAACGCCGACCGCATTAACCGGGCGATCGAACGTGCCGCCGAGGGGCTCGTCGACAAGATATCCAAGGTCACGCAGATCGCGACCGAACTCAGCATCACCCTCTTCGATGGAATCACGACGGAGCAACTCGATGAGGCTGCGATCGCCGTCGCGATCCAGAACGTCAAGGAAGACCCGGACTTCGACGTCATCGCCGCGCGTCTGCTCCGCAAGGTCCTCGCCAAGCGCGTCCTGGGGAACTACGAGTCCGATCTCGAACTCGCGCTTCTTCACCAGGCGCGCTTTCCCGGGTTCATTCGCGACGCCGTCGAGGAGGGTCTACTCGACCCTCGCCTCGCGACGCACTTCGATCTCGACACCCTTGCCGCCACGATCGATCCCGCGCGTGACGACCTGCTTCGGTACATCGGTACCGTGACGATGCGGAACCGCTACATGATCACGGGGCGCAACGGTCGCCCCCTCGAAGTCCCTCAGTACTTCTGGATGCGCGTGTCCATGGGCCTCTCGCTCAATGAGGAGAACCCTACGGAGGCCGCCATCCGCTTCTACGACAAGATCTCCCGACTCGACTACCTGCCCGCCGGCTCGACCCTTGTCAACGCCGGGACGTCGTACCCCCAACTTTCGAATTGCTTCGTCATGCAAATGGAAGACGAGATTTCGCACATCGCCAAGTCGGTGAGCGACGTCATGTGGCTGACGAAGGGGACCGGGGGCATCGGGCTCTCCGTCACCAAGCTCCGCGCGGAGGGGTCACCCATTCGTTCGAACAACACGGTGTCGACGGGCCCCATCCCGTTCATGCACACGATCGACTCGACGCTGCGCGCCGTCAGCCGCGGAGGAAAGAAGTTCGGGGCGCTGTGCTTCTACATGGAGAACTGGCACCTCGATTTCCCTCAGTTCCTCGACCTTCGCCAGAATTCCGGCGATCCCTATCGGCGCACCCGTACCGCCAATACTGCGGTGTGGATCTCCGACGAGTTCATGAAGCGCGTTCGCGACGATGAGGATTGGTACCTCTTCGATCCCGCAGAGACGCCCGACCTCGTCGAGCTGACCGGTGCCGCGTTCAGTGCACGATACGGCGAGTACGTGCGACTAGCGGAGACGGGTCGCCTGCGGGCGTTTCGCAAGACGCGCGCCCGCGAGCAGTACAAGTCGATTCTGATCTCGCTCCAGACGACGTCCCATCCCTGGCTCACGTGGAAGGACACGATCAACAACCGTGCCCTCAACACGAACACGGGGACCATTCACCTATCCAACCTCTGCACGGAAATCTGCCTCCCGCAGGACCGCGACAACATCTCGGTCTGCAACCTCGCCTCCGTCAATCTCTCGACGCACCTCATCGATGGAGAGATCGACTGGACGCGCATGCGGGAGTCCGTGCGGCTCGCCGTCCGACAACTCGACAACCTGGTCGACATCACCCTTTCGGCCGTGCCGGAGTCGGAGCATGCCAACTCCGAGAACCGCGCCATCGGTCTGGGAGTCATGGGATTCACCGATGTTGTCGAGCGCCTCGGGCTCGCCTACGAGTCGGAAGCGGCTTACGAGTTGGTCGACGAGATCATCGAGTTCATCTCGTACCACGCGATCGACGCCTCGGCCGACCTTGCACGCGAGCGCGGCTCCTACCGCAACTTCGAAGGCTCCGGTTGGTCGAAGGGACTCGTCCCATTCGACACGATCGCCCTAGCCGAGGCAGACCGCGGCTTAACCATCGCCGTCGACCGAACGACACGTCAGGACTGGATCGCGCTTCGCGACAAGGTGCGAGGGGGCATCCGCAACGCGACCCTCATGGCGATCGCCCCGACCGCTTCCATTGGTCTTGTCGCCGGCACGACCCCCGGATTCGATCCGCAGTTCTCGCAGATCTTCTCCCGTGCGACCTCCTCCGGCAAGTTCCTTGAGGTCAACGGCAACCTCGTTCGCGACCTGCAAGAGATCGGGCTATGGGAACAGGTTCGCGACGAACTGCTTGCGGTCCAAGGGGATCTCAGCCAGATCGACTCCGTCCCGCAGCGCCTCAAGGACATCTACCAGACGTCATTCCAACTGTCGCCGTACGCGTTCATCGAGGTGGCGGCTCGTGCCCAGAAGTGGATCGACCAAGCGATCAGTAGAAACATCTACCTGGAGTCGCGCGACGTGGACCAGATGATGGAGTTGTATAGCGCAGCATGGGAACGAGGCGTCAAGACGACCTACTACTTGCACGTCAAGCCACGCCACACTGCCGAGCAGTCGACCGTGCGTGTCAACAAGACCGAACGCATCAACACGACCGGTTCGGCGAGCGCACAGGCGCCCACCGCGAAGCAAACGGCGCCCACGGGCCCAGCCCGGAGGGGTTTTGGAGGGTTGAGTCGGGCAGCCTCCGTATCGGCCGAAATCCTAGAGGCGGACGCTGTTGCGTTTGAGGCGGTTTCGACAGGCGTCGAGATCGTCGACGGCCAGGAGTGTCCGGTCGATCCGATGGAGCGACTTCAATGCGAATCCTGCCAGTAGTGCGCAACCACACGATCGAAACGTAGGAGAGAGTCATGGCCATTCTCGGCACCGGCATCCAAGATGGATTGCTGCTCAAGCCCATCACCTACCCGTGGGCGATGGACCTCTACAACCAGGCCGTCGCGAACACGTGGTTCCCGAACGAAATCCAGCTCGGCGAAGACCTCGCCGACTTTAAGAAGATGACGGAGGACGAGAAACACGCGGTCACGTTTCTCATGTCCTACTTCAATCCCAACGAGCTCCTCGTCAACAAGGCCCTCGCGTTCGGCGTGTACCCGTATATCAACGCACCCGAGTGCCACCTCTACCTCGCGAAGCAAATGTGGGAGGAGGCGAACCACTGCATGTCGTTCGAGTACGTGCTCGAGACCTTCCCCATCGATCGTGAGGCGGCGTACGACTCGCACATCGACGTGCCATCGATGGCGGCCAAGGAAGAATTCCAGGTGACGTTCATTCGCAGGATGACGGAAGAGACGCTCGACATCACGACGACCGAGGGCAAGAAGGACTTCATCCGCAACCTCATCGCCTACAACATCATCCTTGAGGGCATCTGGTTCTACTCGGGCTTCATGGTCGCGCTGAGCTTTCGGCAGAGGAACCTATTGCGCAACTTCGGGTCGCTCATGGATTGGGTCATCCGGGATGAGTCGCTTCACCTACAGTTCGGTATCAACCTGATCCTGACCGTGCTGGAGGAGAACGCCGACCTTCAGACCCCCGAGTTCGCCGAAGAGATCCGGCGGATGATTCTCGGCGCGGTCGAGATGGAGGAGCAGTACAACCGGGACTTGCTGCCCAGCGGCATCCTGGGCCTCAATGCCGACTACGTGAACCAGTACGTCAAGTACCTCGCGGATCGGCGTCTCGAGGAGCTCGGCTTCGAGGCTCATTACAACGTGTCGAACCCCGCCAAGTGGATGGCCACCGCGAACGATACCCTGCAACTCGTGAACTTCTTCGAGGCGACGAACACGTCGTACGAGGTCAACGCTCAGGCGACCTGATCGTGGTTCGTTAGCCCTGGTCCGGGGTGGTCTGGACGATGACCATGCTCACCGCGAGGTTGTCTCCGCTCGTCTGGGCGACCAACTCGTGGTCTCCCGCGGCGACGTCCTCCGTCTGGAACTCCTTCGCGTCCGTCCCCATGCTATTGGCGACGCCGGCGCCGAACGCCGTCGAGTCGAACGCGTTGTTGGGGTCGCCCGTCGAGATGGCACCGTTGCTGGTGGAGTGCTCGGGGGTCAGGGTGTCACCGTCGAGGGTCAGGGTGTCGCCGTTGATGCCACGGTCGCCCTCCCACGCGATGACGCTAACGTCCACGGTGCCGTCGTCGGTAGTCGTGAAGGAGTATTCGGCATCGTCGTTTTGGCTGATCGCGTCAAGCCCGCCGTACACGGCGACACTGCTGACCGGGGCATCCGCCTGTTCGTAAACCGTGACGAAAGCGAATCCCGCATAGTACGACGGGTCGGGGTCCGTGCGACTAGCGGCGACGGCGATGTCGGCCAACGCCCATGAGCCGCTCCCGTACTGCTGGACGAGGGCCGTGACGTCCGCGCGTGCCTGGTAGTACTGCCGCCCCGCGGGGTCGGTCCACGTGTCAACCTGGTCGGCGGTGATGTCGATGTACGTAGCCGATCCCGGAGGCCGGATGCGTGCCGTCGAGGGGTCGGAGGTGAGGCTTTCTCCTGGTGCGCGATCCGCCGACCAGACGACGTAGGCGACGAGCACGTTGGAGTCATCCGGAACGGTCAGGAGAGAGGCAGCGGAGTTGGCGTTTCCGCCCTCGGTGTTGGTGGCTTCCATGTCCCACGCGTTGTTGTTGTTCTCCGACCTGACGGCGTTGCCGTTGAAGTTGAGAGCACTCTGACACGCGGAGTTGGTGGGATCGCACGTCAGGATCGGTGCACCCGAAACCGACGTTCCCAGGTGACCATCAGCCGCGAACAAGACCGTGCCGTCGCGCTCGAGTGGAATCAGGCCGGTGCGGACGGAGAGCGCATCGGAGTAACCGGTCTCATCGGCGATCGTGAAGGAGGTAACGGCGTTTGAAGCAAGCGCGCCGGTCACGGCGACATTCAGCGTTAGCGTGGCCTGGGCCTGCGCGGGGATCGAGTCGATAGTGCAGGTCGCCGTCCGCTCAACCGCGACGCAGGACCACGCTCCGGGTGCGACCGGAGTGGCTCCGAAAGACAAGCCGGACGGAAGGACCGTCGTAACGACGACGGAGCCGGAGGGGTCCGATCCCGCGTTGGCGACGCGAACGTCGATGGTGGGATCGGTCCGCGGAAGTTCGATGTACGCGAGGGCGCCAGCGTGAATCGAGAGAACGACATCGGCGTCGCCGGTGGTCGTGTCGTCGCCGGTGGTCGTGTCGTCGCCGGTGGTCGTGTCGTCGCCCGTCGTCGCGGGCGCGCTCCCCGTCGCTTTGCCACCGACGGTGCCGGGTTCGTCGGAGGGAACGGCTGGGGGAACGGGGTCGGGTGGCGTGACCACTGGGGGTGCAGCGGGGAAGGAACCCCCCGGAAGCGACGAATCGCCGCCGAGCACCAGGTCGACGACCCCGGCGGGCTCCGCCGTGTTGTCGTTACCGCCGCCGTGGTAGTTGCTTAGGCCACCGACGATCCCGGCCCCCGCGACGGCAAGCGCGGCGATGCCGATCGTGGTCGCGACCGCGGAAAGCGCCGCGGTTCCGGTTCCGACGACATTCGCGAGAGTCCCGGAGACCGCATTCGTCGCGTTGGTAAAGAACGAACTGATGGTGGAGGCTACTCCGGCTCCGACGGCTACACCCCCCGCGCTTGCTGCAGCGCCCGCACCGACACCGACGGTGGCCGATGCACCTCCGCCTCCCGCAGCTGCGCCGCCACTGGCGACGGTGACGCTTCCCGCGCTGACGCCTCCGATGGGGAGGGAGGTTTGGAGGGCGCCGAGGCCGAGGACACCGAGGATGAGGGGGGCGACGACGGAGCGGAGTCCACGGTTGACGTCTTCCAGTTCGGAGAGGAACGCTTGGCAGCGGTCGCAGGTCCTGATGTGCGCGTCGAGGCGTCGACGTTCGCGCTTGGTGAGGTTGCCGCGGACGTAGGCGGCGAGGCTGTCGGAGACGGCGAGGCAGTCGATGTCGTCGGTGGTGGCCAAGTGTTGGTGCAGGTACGCCTGTCGCAAGGCCTCGCGTGCCCGGTACGCCAACGCGGCAACACCATTGGGGCTCAACCCCAACAGGGGAGCCACTTCCGCGGGAGCCTTCTTCTCAATCTCCGTGTACCACAACACCACCTGCCACCGTTCGGGTAACGACTTGAACGCATCGGCGATGACGGAGTTCTCGAAGTCCGACAACGTGGGCTCATCGCTGGCGGGTGAATACCCAATCTCCCCCTCGTACGCCTCCATGTCATCGTCCGGACGGGTCCGTCGGGCCTTCTTGATCGAATCCAATCCCGTGCGACGCACCACCGTGAACAAGTACGCCCGGAAAGCCAAGTCCGGTCCGGCGCCCTCTTGAAGGATCTTCAAGACACGGGCGAACGCTTCCGACACGATGTCGTCAACATCGCCCGGGACGGCTGAATACATGGACGCAACGCGACGGGCCGCCCCCACGTGACGCTCGAAGAGGATCCCGTAGGGCGCGGACTCGCCCGAGCGAACGCCGGCAATCAGCTCAGCATCGCTTGACTCCTGAGTCCACAGACCCGCCTCAACGTCCGTCATAGTCCTCTCCACTAACCTCCACCCTCTATCGTCCCCGCCTACACCACCAACGTGCAAGCGACCACTATGGGAGGTTCGTCACAGGAGGACGTCGGGGCCGGTATCGCTAGGGCTCAATTCTCGTCGGTACGGCGGCGGTTGCGGGCCCGACCTGGACAGTGGAGACGGTCACTTGGGTGACGGCGCTGGTCGAAAGGGAGCCGACCACCGTCACCGGAAGAGCCATGGGGCGTACGACATTCTTCTGGAATGTACCCGAGCCGCACGTCGCCACCGTCAGGTCGTTCGACACGTTGCACGACCAAGCACCCGAACTGAGGGTGAGGTTACCCGCCTCGCCCGTCGCGACGAATGCGAGCCCGGTGGGCAGGGTCACGACGACGGACACTCCGGGGGTGGCGCTGGAGACGGTGTTGGTGACGACGATGTCAAGCGTGGTGTCGGTGGGGTCGAGGGCGAAGGTTCCTCCGCCGCCGACGGTGATGGTCATGTCGCCGTTGGCGAGTACGACGACGTCTCCCGTCGGTCCACCGGGTTCGGGGCTGGGAGTCGTGTCGGGGCTGGGAGTCGTGTCGGGGCTGGGAGTCGTGTCGGGGATGGCGGGTATCGCGCCGTCGGAGCCGGGGTCTGCTGGAGTCTGGTCGGTATCGGCTGGCGTAGGTTGCGGGTCGGCAGGCGCGGTGGTCACGGACGGCTCGACCAGGGGGGCCGCTTCCGGTGCGACGGAGTTACCGTCGTGGGCCGTCGTCAAACCGCCGACGAGGCCGGCTCCCGCGACCGCCAGCGCGGCGACGCCCACGGTAGCCCCGACGACAGCGAGGGCCGAGGCTCCGGAACCGACGGCGCTGGCGATAGCGGACGAGATTGCCGACCCGGCGTGGGCGAGTGCCGACCCGAATCCGGTCGCCGCACCGCCTCCACCGACTCCCACCCCGGTACCGGTGGCCGTCGCCCCGGCTGTTCCCACTCCGATCGTCCCCGAGCCCGCTGCGCCCGTGCCTCCAGCCCCAGCCCCAACCGAACCCGCTCCCCATGCGCCAACCGCGACCTGGGCCGCTGCACCTCCGATGGGGAGGGAGGTTTGGAGGGCGCCGAGGCCGAGGACACCGAGGATGAGGGGGGCGACGACGGAGCGGAGTCCACGGTTGACGTCTTCCAGTTCGGAGAGGAACGCTTGGCAGCGGTCGCAGGTCCTGATGTGCGCGTCGAGGCGTCGACGTTCGCGCTTGGTGAGGTTGCCGCGGACGTAGGCGGCGAGGCTGTCGGAGACGGCGAGGCAGTCGATGTCGTCGGTGGTGGCCAAGTGTTGGTGCAGGTACGCCTGTCGCAAGGCCTCGCGTGCCCGGTACGCCAACGCGGCAACACCATTGGGGCTCAACCCCAACAGGGGAGCCACTTCCGCGGGAGCCTTCTTCTCAATCTCCGTGTACCACAACACCACCTGCCACCGTTCGGGTAACGACTTGAACGCATCGGCGATGACGGAGTTCTCGAAGTCCGACAACGTGGGCTCATCGCTGGCGGGTGAATACCCAATCTCCCCCTCGTACGCCTCCATGTCATCGTCCGGACGGGTCCGTCGGGCCTTCTTGATCGAATCCAATCCCGTGCGACGCACCACCGTGAACAAGTACGCCCGGAAAGCCAAGTCCGGTCCGGCGCCCTCTTGAAGGATCTTCAAGACACGGGCGAACGCTTCCGACACGATGTCGTCAACATCGCCCGGGACGGCTGAATACATGGACGCAACGCGACGGGCCGCCCCCACGTGACGCTCGAAGAGGATCCCGTAGGGCGCGGACTCGCCCGAGCGAACGCCGGCAATCAGCTCAGCATCGCTTGACTCCTGAGTCCACAGACCCGCCTCAACGTCCGTCATAGTCCTCTCGATCAATCGTCACTCTCCATCGTCCCCGTCGGTGCCATCAACGTGCAAGCGACTGCGATGGGAGGTTCGTCACGTATCTCCGGGCGCGCAGAGGAAATTCCTTCAAGAAGTACAAGTGATCTGCGTCATACCCGCTTGTTTGAAGCGTCTCATAGCGCGTGACAGACGTGAATGTGAACGACGCGGGGCACCCCAACGCCTTGGTTGAGGAATGGCGTGCGATGAGCGTCGAGTCTGTTTGGCTTCGGCCCGGGGACTGGTACACGCCAGCGGTGGATGCGCTCGCGGAAGCCGTCCAGGCTGGCCTCGACACCGCTCCCGCGGCGTTCCGGCTTGGCGCCTCTCGCGCCGCCGCCGGAGTCGGGATCACCGAGGCGATCGACGACCTGGCGATCGTCTTTAAGGCGGCCGGATACGAGGAAACCCCCATTCGTTCGGTTCGGTCCCTCTGCGAGGGGTGGACCGGGGGTAACCCCGCGAACCCCGCCGGTGGGGGTATGACGGATCCCGAATCTGGGCTGGGCACCCCCGAGTACCTATCGCAGCGTCTCTCCGAGGTTTACGGCAAGGCTAAGCGCAATGGCGAGACCGTCACGGAAACCCACGCCCTCGTTGTCGTCGACGTGT
The DNA here is from genome assembly GCA_964564915.1 of uncultured Demequinaceae bacterium. Taxonomy (GTDB): domain Bacteria; phylum Actinomycetota; class Actinomycetes; order Actinomycetales; family Demequinaceae; genus JAFGBM01. Next base: position 18,478 of record CAZMCU010000036.1, read on the forward strand.
CGGTGGTCGATTCGGACATCTGGCA
>CAZMCU010000037.1:0-6004 GCA_964564915.1 uncultured Demequinaceae bacterium
CCCGACTCCGTGCTCGCTGGCCTCGACGCCCTCGCGGGGGTGGAGTGATGATCCTTCGACTGCTTCGGGAGCAATTCCGATCCCAGCGGCGCTACACCGTGTGGGCCGCGGCGGTGCTCACGCTCGGTCTCGCGGTATCGACCTTCGCGTTGGTGTCCACCGCCACGCAGATCGCCCACAACGACAGCACCGAGGACGTCAACCTCTACAGCCATCGCTACGAACTGTCTCTCTACTCATTCACGAATGGCAACCCGGGAGGCGTCCAGACTCAATGGATGACTCCCCAGCTCTCGCTCGACGAGGTCGCGGCATTGATTGAGGACTCCTCCTGGAACGACTCCCTGACGGTCATCAGGCAATTCGGTATTGAGACCGGTCGAGGGGGATACGAGGCGGCCTTGCTCGCGGTGGCTACCCCCGTCGACTGGGAGAACTACCTCCTTGAGGGACACGCCCCGGGGCGCGGAGAAATCGTCCTCAACTCCGACTTCGCACGCGAGTCCGGATGGTCGATCGGCGACACCATTCACCTGAGCGGAAATCCAGAGTATGTCGGCGACGCTCCGACTCTGTCGTTTACCCTTGTGGGACTTGTCCGCTCCGGTGGATCGTCCCCGTATTCGTCGAGTCTGACAACCGGATATATCTCCTGGGACGACTCGATTACCGCATCGGGTTCACTTCAGAATTTCGTTTACGCCGACCCCGAAACCGGGGAGAGCACGGCCGCCGTGACAACCACCCTGTTGTGGGACGACGACATCCCGGCACTCGCCCCCTATGCTTCGGACACCCACTACCAAGGCATCGAACCCGGGATGTCCCTCAACAAAATGCATTGGTGGATGGACGACGTCTGGATGTTCATGCTCCTCTTCAGCGCTTTCGCGATCGTTGGCATCGTCGTGGCGGCGTTTGCGATGGGGAGGTCCCAGGCCGAGGCTCGAACCCAATGGGTCGCGTCCGCTCGCGTCCTCGGGGCGACCCGGCGGTCCATTGCGTTGACGTCGACGCTGGAGACGGCGCTCGTCGCTGCGACCGCGATCATCGTTGGAATCGGAACCGGCTACCTTGCCGTGTCCCTGCACCTGGCAATGCTGCGCACCCTTTCCCCGGAGGCCTTCCTGCCAGGACACCCCAGCCTTCCCGCGGTGGTGGTGGGGCTCGTGGCGGGGATCGGGATACTCGTCTCCGTCGTTGTCGTCGCCGTACCTGCGTATTGGGCCGCCCACATCTCTCCCGTTGCGGCTCTGAAGCCCGTTGCCCCTATGGCTGAGCGTACGGCCCCCCGCAAAGCCCACCTCCGTTGGATCCTGATCCCGATGACGGTAGTTGTGCTCGGTGCCTTCACCTCTTGGGTCATTGACGCGAATGAGGGTCCGGATCGGGGTGTCTTGTCTAGCGACACCTCGAAGAGCTTGGCCGTCATTGCGGCTGTCATTGGGGGGTTTGCCTTCTTCGTTGACGTCCTGCCCAGGCTTCTGCGCGTCATCGGTACGCGACTCGCTCGTGGAAGGCGACCCTGGGCGATTGCAGCGGGTGATGGGCTCGTGACGCATACCCGCATGTACGTGTATGCGTCGCTTTCGATGGCCGTTGTGGTGGGCGTCTTCGGGGTGATTCTCACTTCTTCGGCACTCAACGCGATCGACTGGAGGACATACCGCGGTTGGGGAGAGCCCCCCATGCTGGGCTTCGGGGAGGGTATCCACCAGAACCCAAACGAGTTCTGGGGCTTCCTCGTGGCTTCGATGCTCACCGCGACCGGGGTCGCCCTGGCGATCACACTCAGTTCCGAGCGCACCGGCGCAGCCGAGACGGCCACCAGGGCGGCGCTCGGTATGAGTTACCGGGATGGGCGGGTGGCTGCTGGCGTCCGACATGTGATCCCACTTGGGCTGGGAATCGCGGTGGGGGGGCTCCTTGGGTGGTTGGTTCCCCTGGCCGTTCGCATCGCCCAGGCTGCGGTGTCTCCCGACTTCCTCGTCAACAGTCTTGGGTGGAATCTCCGGGTCGCCGGGGATGCTCTTCTTTCGACAGTGCTCCTTGCGCTCGTGGCGCTCGCCTTTTCGCTCGCGGGCGCGCTCGTCGTGGCGGCATCGTCACGGGAGCGAACCCCAGTCGAGGCGCTCCGACCAGCGGGCAAGGTGGGCGTCCGATGATCCTGCGACTCGCGGCCGAGCAGGCCCGGTCCCAGAAGCGGTACACGATCTGGACCGCGGCGCTCATGACGCTCGCGCTCACATCCGTTGCGTTCGCCCTCATGCTCGTTGCGACCCAGCGGGCGATGTGGGACGACGCTATCCGCGTATCTCTCGCCGACCGAGCGCACATCGTAGTTGGCCCACAGTACTTCGGCGAGGTTCCAGACGTGGAGTCTTTGCCCCCGTCGTGGGACCTCATGTCGGTCGAGGAGGTCGACCGGAGCGTCGCGGAGGCGATCGCCAATGGATCCGACGTGGCGGCCATCCGCGAATGGGCGGTGGTGACACGACCAACCACGTCCTTCCCCCAACTCATGCTCGCGGCCGCGACGGGCGACTACGACTGGGATCTCGTCCTCGCGAGTGGTCGCCTCCCCGGGGATGGGGAAATCCTCCTCAACGCTCGTGTGGCAGACGAACTCGGCCTCGGCGTCGGTGACACCATCGACTTGTACTACGCGCTTCACCCGCAGACCATCGGCGAGCCCGTAGTGGAAGCGGACTGGCACACGTATACGATCTCCGGCCTCAGCAGAGCCGCCGACTGGGGAAACCCCCTCTTCACCGATATCTGGACCGATATCTGGTATGTGCCCGACTACTCGTACGTCTCGTGGGAGGCGTCCAGTTCTCCCGACGGTCCATTCGCCTGCAGGCTCTGCACCATCGACGACCAAGGCCACACGGCAACCTTCATCCCCTCGTCAACCACGGCATGGAACATCGACGACCCCGCGCTCAGCGGTCTCCCGATGCAGTCATCCCCAGACGGGTTTGTCGCGGTCATGATGTCCGAGGCGCCGAGCGTTCCCCCAGCGGCCATCGTCGGCTATGTCCTTGCCGCCCTCGTCACCTTCGGAATGATCCTTGGAGCATTCGGCGTGGGTCGCGCGCAGGCCCAAGCCCGCCTCCAGTGGGTCGCGACCGCTCGGACACTGGGGGCTACGCGTCGAGCGGTCGTCGGTGCGACACTTCTGGAAAGCCTCCTCGTTGCCACCGCCGCAACCATTGCCTCTCTCACGCTCGGCTACGGAGTTGCGAACGTCGCCTTCTCCTTCATGCGCGGCTTCGATGGCCCGATACTCGGCCCCTCGCACGTTCCGATGACCTGGTGGGTCGTCGCAGCGGTGGCGCTCGTCGGCGCGTTCCTCTCGCTTATCGTCGCGGCCGTACCCGCCTTCTGGGCGTCGCGCGTCTCTCCCGTCGCCGCATTCAAGCCAGTCACCGACGTCACCGAGGTCGAGATTTCCAGACGCGTGACGGTGTGGTGGATCGTTCCAGCGTTCGTCGGCGGGGTTGCGGCGATCTGGCTCGGCACCCATGAACAGGGTTCCGTCGGGTTCGTCGCCTACCTCGGCTTCATCTTCGCCGGAACCACCGGGTTCATCCTGCTCAAGGAAGGACTCAGCGCGCTTATCGTGACGGTCGGCAAACATTTCGCACGTAGTCGGTCGCCGGTTCTCCAGGTCACGGGCGACGGGTTCGTCTCATCGCCCCGCAGTGCCGTCACACTCGCCCTCCTGTTCGCACTACCTACCACGTTCGTTTCGTGGGCCATGCTGCTCAGCAACTTCTGGCACCTGGAGTTACACCTAGCCGCTGGCCTGCCGAGCTCGACGTGGCCCCTACCGGGCCACGAATCGGCTGGCGTCTGGGCGACGGAGGGAGTCCTCTGGGCACTCGTCATCGTTGCGGAGTTCGAGGCGGTTGCCCTCGCCATCACGTTCGCGAGCCGATGGGCCTCGGCAAGCGACGCAGCAACCCGCCGGGCTCTCGGCCTCTCCACGCTCCAGCAACGCCAGGCGGCGTTCATTCGGCACGCCACCCCCCAGTTGGCTGGCACCATCGTCGGCGCGTTCCTTGGTTTCGCGCTGGGCGCCGCCACCCACTTTCTCACGGCGATCAACGGAGGTTCTGCCCACTTCGGCACAGCCAGCGACTACCTCCCCGCGTGGTGGTACTCGGCCCTGAGCGCCGGATACGGCGTGGTGCTCGTCGCGGCTTTCGCCTCGCTGGGCGGGCTTGTGGTCGCCGCGGCGGCCTCCCGCGTCCGTACCCCCATCGAGGGCCTCAAACCCACCGGAAAGGTGCACGCCCGATGATCCTCCGCCTCGCCCTCGCCCAGGCTCGCGCCCAGAAGCGGTACACCGCCTGGACGGCCGCACTCCTGACGCTCGTCCTCATGTTCACGACGTTCGGACTTATCCTCTACGCGAACCAACGGATCATCAGCCACGACCTCCAAGCAGCGCAAGTGGGTGGGCGGGCGAACAACGCTTGGGTCGAGTCGCTGACTGGAGTCGATTCACCCGAGCCCAATGCGTTGGACCGCACTGATCGCGTCCCACTTGAGGACATTGACCGGGCAGTCGAAGCCGCAGTCGCCGATGGGTCGGACGTCGTCGCGGTCCGGCAGGCATCGGTTCAGGAGTACTCACCAAAGCCTGTCCTCGGTTGGGTTTCCCCGATAGAGATTCGCGCGGTGACGGGGGCTTATGACTGGGACGTCATGCTCGTCGAGGGAAGCGTTCCCGAGCCGGGAGAGATTGCTATCAGCGCCCAGTGGGCACGCGATCGCGAGCTGGGGATCGGTGACTCGGTCCGTCTCTCCTCCTACCAAGGGTGGGACCCGTACTACGACACCCCTCCTCCCTCCACATGGACCACCTACGAGATTTCTGGTCTCATCAAGTCGTGTGGGGACCACTTCGGGTACTCGACGTACTGCCCACAAGGCTTCCTCTCATGGGAGGAGTCCGCGGCACCGGGAAGTCCCTTCACCTACTTGACCTCGGACTTTGACGGGACGACCGGCCTGGTCACCTGGACAGAGATCACCTACAACATCGACGCCCCGTCCCTCCAGCAATTCGACGGGTTCGTTCAGATGAGTATGTACTCCACCTGGGACCACTCCACCCCTCCAGCGACCTGGCTTGCCGCTGGCGTTGCCGCGCTGTTCGTCGTCGGCATGATCGTCATGGCGTTCGCGGTGGGGCGGGCTCAGGCCCAAACGCGAATGACGTGGGTCGCGACCGCGCGGACCCTCGGTGCCACTAAACGCGCTGTTGTGGCCGCATCGATTGCCGAGACTCTTCTCATCGCCGTCGCTTCAACCGTTGCCGCTTGTGTTCTGGGGACTCTTGCCGCGGTCGCGCACCGCGCGATTCACCTCTCGGTCGTCGCCCACCCCTTCATCCCGGACCACCTCTCCATCCCGTGGTGGGTGTTCGCGGGAGTCGCAGCCTGCGGGTTGGTACTCGCCGCGATCGTCTCCGCGGTCCCCGCGTTCTGGGCGGCGCGAGTGTCCCCCGTCGCCGCCCTCAAGCCGGTGAACGAGGTTATGGAGGCCGAGGTATCCCGGAAGGTCCACGCGCGGTGGCTCGTGCCGCCATTCGTCCTCGGCGTCGTTGCGATTCTCGTTGGCGCTGGGCCAACCGCGGTCGGCCAGGTCGCGGCAACCCTCGGAGGAATCGTCGCCGTTCCGACCGGGTTCTTTCTCATACTTGAGGGTCTTCGCCTCGCAATTCCGGTGCTCGGTCGTCGCCTGTCACGGGCTCACCGACCGTGGGCGATCGCTGCCGGGGATGCGCTCGCCTTGCGGCCGCGTCAAGGCGTCGCTCCCGCACTCCTACATGTCATGACGCTCGGGATCGGTGCTCTCGCCGTAACTCTCACGTCGTTCCGGGACGCTGAGCGGATAGTGGATGTTCAGCGGGACGGAAGCATCGTGTCTTCTCCGATGGTCGAACCCGAGTACCGGCTCGCGATCAGGACCAGTCTTGTGATGGGCGTCC
>CAZMCU010000037.1:6104-14398 GCA_964564915.1 uncultured Demequinaceae bacterium
GTCGCCGCGTCCACCGGATCGCGCACGCCCGTCGAGGCGCTGCGTCAAGTGGGGTAAGGGGTCGCTACGGGGTCGGTCGTCGTTGAGGGGGGTGAGGTAACCCTTCGGCCGACCCCGTAGACTGACGTTTGCGGCCTGCACCGCGCCATCCAACACCAGGAGTCGCCATGCCCAAGCCCCCGGTCCCCGGCGGACGCACCGACCTGCTGCACCTTGACCAGCCCACGAGCGGCGAAAGCGATGAAGGTTGCGGCTGCGGTGGTGACGGTTGTTGCGGTGGTGGCGGTCGGGGCCGTCGGAACCCCAACTCCGCGACGCCGGAGGGCACGGAGGCGACCCCCACGGTGACGGACGCCTGATGTCGTACGAAGGCGACCTCACCCCCCAGGAGGCCTGGGACATGCTCGCCTCCAACCCCAAGGCCGTGCTCGTTGACGTCCGCACCAAGGAGGAGTGGAACGCCGTCGGCGTCCCCGACACGTCGCCCCTCGGCCGTCCCGCCGTCTTCGTCCAGTGGTCCACCTATCCGGACGACGAACTCAACCCCACGTTCATCGATGAGCTCCGCACGGCTGGCCTCGAACCGGGCACTCCCCTCCTGATCATCTGCCGCTCCGGTCACCGCTCCATCGCGGCCGCCATCGAGGCCACGGAGGCGGGCCTCGGCCCCTGCTACAACGTCCTCGAGGGTTTTGAGGGCGCGGCCGACGACGACGGACGACGCAGTTGGCAAGGCTGGAAGGTCCTCGGGCTTCCCTGGCGCCAATAGGCCCTCGCTCTTCTGCCGTCGTCACGCCCAACCACGTCGACGTGTTCGCGCCCTAGACTTGCCGCATGAACGACGAGGAAGACCTCAGCCGCTACCGTCCCGACACGCGCGCGATCCGCGCGGGGATCGATCGCTCCCCGAACCACGAGATGTCTGAGGGCCTGTTCCTCACTTCCGGCTACGTCTACGACCGCGCCGCGGACGCGGAGGCCGCCTTTGCTGGGGAGCTCGACGTCTTCATGTACTCGCGCTACGGCAACCCGACGGTCCATGCGTTCCAGGAGCGCCTGCGCTCGATCGAGGGAGCGGAGGCGTGCTTCGCGACCTCGACCGGAATGTCGGCCGTCTTCACGGCTCTGGCGTCGATCCTCGTCGGGGGCGACCGCCTCGTCGCCTCCCGCGCCCTCTTCGGCTCCTCCATCCAGATCTTCGACCTGTACTTCACCCAGTGGGGTATCGAGGTGGAACTCGTCGACGGACACGTCACCGAGCAGTGGGAGGCCGCGCTCCAACGCCCGGCTAAGGCCGTCTTCTTCGAGTCTCCGAGCAACCCCATGCAGGACATCGTCGACGTGCGTCGGGTCGCGGAACTCGCGCACGCCGCGGGGGCCCTCGTCATCGTCGACAACGTCTTCGCCACCCCGATCGGGCAACGACCGCTCGACCTCGGCGCCGACGCCGTTGTCTACTCGACGACCAAGCACATCGACGGGCAAGGCAGGGTAATGGGCGGGGCGATCCTCGGCAGCGACGAGTACATCAACGGTCCCGTCAAGACGATGATCCGCCAGATGGGGCCTACGCTTTCCCCCTTCAACGCGTGGGTGCTGCTCAAGGGCCTGGAGACGATGCCCGTGCGGGTGCGCCACCAGGCGGCGTCGGCGCTCGAAATCGCGACGTGGCTCGAGGCGCAGCCGGGTGCCGCGCGGGTCCTCTACCCGTTCCTCCCGTCGCACCCTCAACACGCGCTCGCCACGTCTCAGATGACGCTCGGGGGCACGGTGGTGACGTTCGACCTCGCCATCCCCGGTGACCCCTCCGGGACGGGTCCCAAGGCCAAAGCGAGCGCCTTCCGATTCATGGACGCGCTCCACCTCTTCGAGCTCGTCAACAACTTCGCGGACGCGAAATCGATCGTCACGCACCCGGCGACGACGCTTCACCGGAGCCTCGGCGCGGAGGCTCGCGCCGCCATCGGCGAATCGGACGCGACCATCCGGCTCAGCATTGGGCTCGAGGACGTCGAGGACCTCAAGGAGGACCTCGCCCAGGCGCTGAAGACGCTCTAGAGTCCCGCGATCAGGCCGCGCCGGTGCCGCGGCTTTGGACTTTCAGGGTGGAGAGACCGAGCGAGGCGGAGACCGGTTCGGGGACGTCGTCCATCGCCCGGTCATCTTCCCATTCCGGTAGGGGAGTCCGTAGCGCCTCCGCGATGGCGAAAAACGGGTAGGCCGTCGCCGCCGCGATGCCAACGACAACCGTGACCGCGAGCACGAGGTCGGTCCCGCTCATGCCCCCCGTTGACTCCACCGCAAGGGAACTCCACGTCCCAACGCTCAGCCACACCCACCAGAAAACGCCGACGGGGACGAGCGACAGGAGGGCCACCGTGGCTAGGCGAGCCGTTCGGAAGGCGTCCGGAGGTCGTTTCGGGCTCGGTTGAGGAAGCGGACGATGCTCAAAGCGGCTCGTCCGAAGGTCCGCGTATGCCCACGTCGCGACGGACGGAACCAAGACGAGACAGGCGAACGCGAAGACGTACGGCGACATACCCGCTGCGTACAGGGTCACGGCGGCTCCTGCGGTTGCCGCACCGACCAGCCCGTGGGTAGCGCGCATGCGCTCCAGCGGGAGCGTTGGGCGGGCGTTCGTTGCTCGGGCACTAGAGCCGTCCATTGAATCGAAGGCCGCTTGCTCCCGACGTACGAAGACGATGGCTACCCAGGCAAACGCCCCTGCGACGAGCGCGGCAAGAATCGCTACGGGGAGCCGGAATCCGTCGGGTAGGCCCACCCGCTCGCCGGAGAAAGAGTCCGCGACCGTGATCGCCAACAGGATCCCCAACCCGCTAGCGAGTCCATTCCGCGTATGCCTCAACGGCTCCGTCACGGACGAAGGGACGTGAGAACTGGAGGTCAGCCAGCAGTAGCCAGCGACCACACCGAACGCGACCGCGTCCGCTCCCGGGGCAATCAGCCGCAGGGCCGAACCCGAACCGAGCAGTGCGACGCTCTCGCCGCACAGCACCGCGACCACCATTCCCGCCGTCGATACCAATCCGAGCCGCAGCAGGGGAGGTCGAGACATCCACCCCGTCGATGCCGCCATAGCCGCCTCCCCTCGCGACAATCCTTGCACGCGGTGGGCTTCCATGTGCGGTGAAGAGTGAGTTAGCCACACGCGCTCGACAATCGTGTGGAGGGGCCGCGAGAGGGTTCGTGGACCTAGCCCCGTGAAACCGCGAACGCCCTGAGGCGCAGCGAGTTACCGACAACGAAGAGCGACGACGTTCCCATCGCGCCCGAAGCGATCATCGGGTTGAGGATGCCGAACGCGGCCAACGGGATGGCGACGACGTTGTAGGCGAAGGCCCAGAAGAGGTTGCCCCGGATCGTCGAGAAGGTTCGACGGGCGAGACGAATCGCGGTGACGACCGCCATGAGGTCACCCGAGACGATGGTCAGGTCCGACGCCTCGCGGGCCACGTCCGTACCCGTGCCAACCGCGATGCCCAGATCGGATTGCGCGAGCGCAGGGGCGTCATTGATCCCGTCGCCCACCATGGCGACGCGCTTGCCCTCGGCCTGGAGAGATGTGATCGCGGCAGCCTTCTCGCTCGGGAGAACCTCGGCCTCGACTCTGTCGATCCCCGCCTCCGCGGCGATCGCGCGCGCGGCCCTCTCGTTGTCTCCCGTCAGCAGCACGACGTCAAGACCGAGGCTGCGGAGTGCGGCGACGGCGTCGCGCGAGCTCGGCTTGATGGTGTCCCGAACGACCATGACGGCTTCTGCGGACACGGGGACGGAGCCGCGACCCACGAACACGACGGTCGCCCCGGTCGCCTCGGCCGTAGAGGCGGCATCCTCGAGGGCTACCGATACCGAATCGAATAGCCGTCGCGAACCGATGCTTACCGCCACCGGGGCTTTACCGCGCGCCCCGTCGACGACCGCCGTCACGCCTCGACCGGGGGTGACCCGGAAGTCCTTGACCACTCGGTGCTTCGACGCGAGGGCAGCAACCGCGCGACCGATCGGGTGTTCCGAACGCGCCTCGACCGAAGCGGCGAGAAGCGTGATCTCGCGGCGAACCGCATCGCCCACGTCCGGCGCGATCACCTCGATCGCCTCCATGCGTCCTTCCGTGACCGTCCCCGTCTTGTCGAGGACAACCACGTCGAGCCTCCTGGCGTCCTCGAGGACCTGCCCGGAATGGATCAGGGTGCCGAGCTGAGCCCCGCGTCCCGTGCCGACCATGATGGCAAGAGGCGTGGCGAGACCCAAGGCGCACGGGCACGAGATGATGAGCACGGCTACGGCGGCGGTGAAGGCGCGGTTCGCGTCTCCCGTGAGAGCGAGCCAGATGCCGAGGGTCGCCAGTGCGAGCAGGATGACCACGGGGACGAATACGCTCGCTATCCTGTCGGCGAGTCGCTGGATGTTGGCCTTCCCGGACTGCGCCTCGTCCACCATGCGCGCGATCTGGGCGAGCATCGTCTCCGAACCGACCCGGGTGGCTTCGATCGTCAGGGCGCCGTCGGTCGCGATCGTGCCCCCGACGACCTCGGTACCGGAGGCGGCCTCGACGGGCACGGACTCGCCCGTCACCATCGAGGCGTCGACGGCCGCCTCCCCATCGACCACCACACCGTCCGTCGCGATCGTCTCGCCCGGGCGCGTGACGAAGCGCATGCCGACCACGAGGTCGTCGCGCGAAATCGTCCGACCGTCTTCGAGCGTGACGACATCCACCTGGATCTGACCGAGGGCGCGGATCGCGTCGCCCGCTCGTGCGGTCGATCGCACCTCCATCCACTTGCCCAACAGGATGAGGGTGACGATGACGGCGCCGGTTTCGTAGTAGACGTGCGCGGAGTCGAAGGCGGCGGCCCCGAACGCCCTTCCGACGAGCACCACGGTGGACCACGTCCACGACGCCGCGGTCCCGAGGCTGACGAGGGTGTCCATGTTGGTCGCGCGGTGTCGGGCGTTCTTCAGGGCCGAGCGGTGGAACGGCCAACCGGACCAGAAGACGACGGGGGTCGCGAGCGCGGCCGCAACCCATTCCCAGCCGGAGAACTGCCACGCCTCGACCATGGAGACAACCAGGAGCGGGACACTGAGGATCGCGGCGAGGGTGAACCTTCGACGATAGTCCGTCACCCGCGCAGCGTCGGAGGCGAGGTGCGCGGCGTGCTCATCCTCGCGGCTCATCGCGGTGTGCGGCTCTCCGTGGTGGGCCGAGTGACCCCTATCGTGCTCCGTGGGCGGTGCGCTCAGCACCTCGTATCCCAAGCCGGTGATCGTCGATCGGATCGCCTCGTCGAGGATCGCGGGGTCCACGGTCCCGTCCGGCCGTACCGTGGCGCGCTTCGTCACGAGGTTGACGTTCGCCTCGCCCACTCCCTCGAGTTTGGTGAGCCCGCGCGTGATGTTCGCGACGCAACCTTGGCACGTCATCCCCCCGATCGGAAGTTCGATAGCGGGGACGTCCGCGTGCTCGGCGTGTGTGGTGGTCATGGCGTCACCTAGGCGATGACCTGGTAGCCCAACTCCTCCACCGTGGCCTTGAGCGCGTCGCGCAGCGCGGCCTCGCCGACAGTCCCGTCGGGGTGCACCGTCGCCGTCTTCGCCTCAAGGTCCACCGAGGCGTCCGCGACGCCGTCGACGTCCGTGAGGCCCTTCGTGATGGTCATGACGCAGTGGTGGCATGACATCCCGCCGATGGTGAGTTCGATTTCTTTCGTGTCCATACCTCAACGGTAAACCTTACAGTCGAATGGAAGGTCAAGCGCGCTAGTGGTGGGCGTGGAGTGGTAGGCGCGTGCGATTCCCCGGAGCATGCGCGCCTTCCTGTGCCGCCGCGATCACCTGGCACCGGTGGGGGTCGGAGCACTCCCCCGGATCCATGTGGTCGGCGCGTTCCGCGAGCGCCGCCATCTCCACTCGCGCCGCCTTGAGTGCTTCGATCTGCTGGTCGATTTCATCGAGGTGCCGGTGAATGAGCTCCCGCGTGTGGGCGCACGTCGACTGCCCCGCGTCCTTCATGTCGAGGATGCTCCCCACTTCGGCGAGCGTGAGCCCCGCTACCTGGGAGTCGCGAATGAAGCGCAACCGCTCGGCGGCGTCGTCCCCGTAGTCGCGGTAGTTGGACGACGTTCGTCCCGGGGGTCGGAGCAGGCCAATACTCTCGTAGTAGCGGATGGTCTTGGTGCTCACCCCGGCCCGATCCGCAAGTTCGCCGATCTTCATGGTTCCAGGATACGCCCCAACCTTCGAGCCCACTGGAAGGTAGTGGTCCAGAGGACTAGCATCGGCCCATGGACACATCGCCACGCAAACTCGGCCTCCTCGGGGGCATGACGTGGGAATCCTCGATCGTCTACGAGCGGTTGCTCAACGAAGGCACCCGCGATCGCCTCGGTGGATCCCACTCCGCGGACCTCGTCGTTCGTTCCTATGATTTTCAACCCCTTGCGGACGCGAGCGCGGCCAGCGACTGGGATGGCCTCGCCCGCACCTTCATAAGCGATGCCGTCATCGTGGAGTCCGCGGGCGCGGAGGCGATCCTCATCTGCGCCAACACGATGCACAAGGTCGCCGACCAGGTGGCCGCAGCGATCTCGATTCCCCTCATTCACATCATCGACGTCACGGCGAACGCCATCCTTGCCGCGGGCCTCGACACCGTTGCGCTGCTGGGTACCGGCTACACCATGCGCGACTCGTTCTATCGCGATCGAATGGCGACCCATGGCATCACGGCGATCGTACCGATGGAGAACGACGCCGCCGAGGTCCACCGAATCATCTACGACGAGTTGGCCAAAGGGGTGATCAGAAGCGAGTCACGCGAAACCTTTCAGGTCATCGTCGCGGGGCTGGTCGACGCTGGGGCGCAAGGGGTCATCGCGGGCTGCACGGAAATCCCGTCGCTCCTTCGCGCGGAAAACGTCAGCGTGCCGTACTTCGACAGCCTCACCCTTCACGTCAACGCCGCCCTCGACTTCTCGGTCGGGCTCCGTTAGGTCTCACCACCCCACGGCATCGATGACGGCGGCAGCCGCTTCACCCGGCGAACGCCCAACGTTCTCTACGGCGAAATCCTCAAGGTCGAGCGCATCGAGCGAGTCCTCTAGCTCGATCGTTCGGGTTCGCGACCGCTCGCGCCATTCGGGATCCCCCTCACGCTCCTCAATCCGTCGCATCCGAACGTCCTCCGGTGCCGTAACGCGGACGATCGTCACCTCCGCTGGCCCCGCTCCCGAGCGGAACGCCGCCGCGTAGCGCTCGCGGTCCTCCGGATCCTCGACCACGCGGGCGACGACGACTAACCCGAAACCCCGCTTCCGATACGCTGGCGCAACCCCGTCGAGGGCCTCGAAGAAGAGGCCCTGGTTGTACCGGTCGCCCGGAGCCGAGGGTTCCGCTTGCGCGAGAGCGTCTCCGTCGACCCACCCGTGCCGTGCTCCCCTCTTGGTGAGCAGGTCGCTCACGGCGGCAGCGACGGCTGTCTTTCCCGCGCCGATCGCGCCTGACACAACGAGGACCCGCGTCGGCACGTCCTTCTCCATGCAGATCGAATACCGAGAACTCGCCCACGGGCACGTCTTGCCGATTAAGCGATACCCGATCGCCCGGTACAGCGCCACCGCCTCCGGTTGCTTGTCGCCGGTCTCGAGAATGATCCGTGTCGCGCCCGCACGTCGTGCCGCGTCCTCCGCGGCCCCCATGAGTACCCTCGCGACGCCGTTTCCCCGTCTCCCTGGTCGCACATACAAACGCTTGATCTCCGCCTCGGGAGGTCGATCGTCGTTGTGGAACCATCGAACGACGACGGTCCCAACGGCGTCATCCCCCACGTAACCAACAAACGAGGCGATGACCCCATCGGGGACCAGGCCCGACGAGCCCGGCAGCGGCCCGTACCGTCCCTCAAGTTCCGCCCATTCCTCCTCCCACAGTCGACGCGCGTCAGGGTCATCGAAAGGAACGGCGCGAACAGAGAGCACGCGCTTAGCGTATCTTCGCGAACATACGGCTCTCGACTCCTCGGTAGGGGCGTTATGCTCCCGATTTCCCGAAGTTCCAGCGTGGATTGCGCGTCCGCTTGACAGTCCCAGAAGGCGCCGAGAGGATGGACGCGGCTGAGGCAACTGAGGCCGGGGGTAATCGTGGATCGTCACCATGGCGGTCCCGCTCCATTTATCGGAGGGAACAGGCATGAAGATTCGACTTGTGGTCCTACTCGGCTCCAGTTTGCTGCTGGTTGGCTGTAGTTCGGGTACAGCAACGCAAACGGGCGG
>CAZMCU010000037.1:14498-16234 GCA_964564915.1 uncultured Demequinaceae bacterium
ACGGGCGGGGACTGCGAAGGTGGCACCACACGCGTCCAGGTGGGAACCGACTACGTCGGCACCATCGCTGGCGGCAGGTTTCCCAACAACTGCGCCGAGATGTGCATCTGGTCCCCGGACGCTGGCAGCCTGACCATCGGAGTCTCCGGACCTGCGCTCGATCTCGACCTGTACGTGGACCCGGTTCTCTCCGTCCTCACGAACACGTCGTCGTCGGGAACGGCCAGTTGGGAATCGAACGCCTACGGTACGGGCCCCGAGCAAGTGACCATCTACAACCCTCAGGGACGGTATTACGCCCAGGTGTGCTCGTACGACGGCACCGGAACAACCTTCGTTCTGTCGACTGAGGTATCGAACTAACAACCCCGCCCATCGCGGCGCTGGGGCCGGGACGCTAGCGTCCCGGCCCTCGTCGTCCGCAAGACGCAGGCAACCATGTGATCAACCGGCATCCATGTGGCGTATCTTCACCAGTGTGGGTTCATTCGTGATGTCACGGATGGATCCCACTCCTTCACGAACTGAGGGCCTCGGAACGGCCGAGCCGCACCGAGGCGCAAGGAGGCTTGCGATTGAAGAACATCGGCTTCTTGTCGTTCGGCCATTGGAGCACCGCTCCTGGCTCGCATATTCGATCGGCAGAAGAGTCCATCCTTGCCACCATCGACCTGACGGTCGCGGCGGAGGAGGTCGGCCTGGACGGCGCCTGGTTGCGCGTCCACCACTTTGAACAGAACCTCTCCTCTCCCTTTCCCCTTCTGGCTGCGATGGCGGTGGGCACATCCCGGATCGAACTCGGCACGGGCGTGATCAACATGCGCTACGAGAACCCTCTCTACATGGCGGAACTCGCGGCGACCACCGACATCCTCAGTGGTGGACGCCTTCAACTTGGCCTCAGCCGCGGGTCGCCAGAGCCAGCGGCGGACGGGCCCGGCACTTTCGGTTACCCGCTCAAGCCCGGCCAACTGCCGGTTGAGGATGCCCACGAACGCATCGCGCTTTTCCGACGCGCCATCGCTGGCCAGGGCCTTGCGGCTTCCGATCCCCGCCACACCGGAGAGCCGCAGGACCTTCCCATCGTCCCCTATAGCCCCGGCCTTTCCGACCGCATCTGGTACGGCGCGGGAAACATCGAGAGCGCCAAGACGGTCGGGACGTTGGGGATGAACCTCATGTCGTCGACTCTCGTGTTGGAGGCAACGGGCGAATCGCTCGGGGACATCCAGGCCCGCCAAATCGCCGCCTATCGAGAGGCCTACGCCGCCGCGGGGCACACGCGAACCCCCCGCGTCTCCGTCAGTCGATCGATCCTCCCCATCACGACGCCCGAGGACCACGCCCACTTTGGGGGTATCGCCATCGAAGGGAGTTTCGGAAACCGCGGCGACCAGGTGGGCATCATCGACAACGTCCGCGCCACCTTTGGACGGACCTACGTTGGCGAACCCGACAAGCTTGTTGCGGAGTTGGGCAAGGACCACGGCATCGCTGCGGCCGACACTCTGCTGCTCACCGTGCCGAACCAACTCGGCGTCACCCACAACGCCCACACCTTCGCCGTAATCGTGAGCGAGATCGCCCCCGCACTCGGGTGGCGCGACTAGCACCCCCGGAGCAAGATCTCAACCCAAGTCGTCGACCACCGTAACGGTCATATGCACGCGGACGTTCTTGGTGCTCACGCCGTGCGTGACGAGGTACTTGCGGAGCGACTCGCTATAGGGAACCGG
>CAZMCU010000037.1:16334-17994 GCA_964564915.1 uncultured Demequinaceae bacterium
CCGAAGTAGGCGGCCTCCTCCATCTCCGCGACGGAGATGTTTCTCTTGAGCCACTGATCCTGGTTACGCGCCACCGTTGCCTCCCCGCCTAGAAGTACTCGCCCGTGATTTCCTCGACCCAAAGCGGTTCGCGCACCACCCCCGGGATTGGGGCGAACGACACGAAGTACGGTTTGAGGTCGAGGACGGGGGTCCCGTCGATCGCGTCAAGCCCGCGGACCGTCACGTCGCGGCCCTCGATCCCGACGAGGGTGCACCGTGAAACGCCGATGTGATTGGGGCGATCCTTGTTGCGCTGCGCGAAGATTCCGACCTCCGGTAGATGAGCACGACCACGCGGACGCCTCGAGCCGAGCGTGACCGCTTCCGGGTCGGCGAGGTGGAAGAGGTAGACAACCTCGACGTGTGAGAACTCGTCGAGCCCCGCGAGCGACTCGACCGGAAAACGATCGTCGATCGCGATGACGGATTCGACGTTGCCCCACGCGTCGTCCAACGGTTCCGTCCGCGGCCCACGCACGTACCCGATGGGGACGAGCGAGACGGGCTCCGGCACGGCGCCCCCTACGCCCTCGCGAGAACCGTATCGAGAACGGAACGGAAGAAGCCGAGCCCATCCGTTCCAGTACGCCCACCGTCACGAGAGTCGGGACCGAAACCCGGTTCGACCGCATGCTCCGGGTGCGGCATGAGGCCCACGACGTTCCCTACCTCATTGCACACTCCGGCGATGTCACGCGCCGACCCGTTTGGGTTGATATCCGCGTAGCGGAAGACGACTCGCCCCTCGGCTTCGATCTCGTCGAGCGTGCGCGTGTCGGCGATGTACTGGCCGTCTTGATTCTTGATGGGGATGGAGACCCGCTGCCCCTTCTCGAAAGCACTCGTCCACGCCGTCGACGTGTTCTCCACCGTCAGTCCCTGGTCCCTGCATACGAACTTCAGGTCGGCGTTGCGAATCATCGCTCCGGGAAGCAAGTGGGATTCGCACAGGACCTGGAAGCCGTTGCAGATCCCCAGGACGGGCATCCCGGCTTGGGCGGCTTCGACGATCCGTCCCATGACCTTCGCGAATCGAGAGATCGCCCCCGCCCGTAGGTAGTCACCGTACGAGAACCCTCCCGGGAGGATGACAGCGTCCACCCCTTTGAGATCGGTGTCCCCGTGCCAGAGCGCAACCGCTTCGGCCCCCGCGATGCGCACGGCGCGGGCGGCGTCGCGATCGTCGAGCGTACCGGGGAAGGTAACGATGCCGATCCGCGCCGTCACGCCGTACCGCTCTCCGCCACCTCGACGGCGACAACGTCCTCGATCACGGGGTTGCTCAACAGCGTCTCAGCCGCTTCACGTGCTTGGGCCAACACCTTCTCCGTCACCTCGCCGTCGACCGTCAGTTCGAAGCGTTTGCCTTGTCGCACCTCGCTGATGCCCGTAAACCCCAGCCGGGGTAACGCGGCACCGACGGCTTTACCTTGAGGGTCGAGGAGGTCGGGCTTGGGCATCACGTGGACGACGATCTTCGGCATGTCGCCAGTGTAGCCGGGGAGCGACGGCGGTCGAGTTGGCGCTCCCGCGCTTAACAGACGTACCCGTAGTACTGCTTCTCGAGGGTCAACCAGGCCACGTTGCCGCTCTCCGAATCGAAGCGAGCCATCCCGTC
>CAZMCU010000038.1:0-16747 GCA_964564915.1 uncultured Demequinaceae bacterium
GGGGCAACGTCGGAGCGAGGCGAGGTCGGAGAGGTGGTCGGGAACGCTCTCGTTGGTGGTGGATCCCGTCCATCGAGGCGTTCGTGCGATAGGGCGAGGTGCTCGAACCGCAGGTACCGGCGTCGGCCGCGCAGCCATAGTGGTGGGGCAAGCGGGGAAGACCACCATGAGGTGGGTCTCCACGACGTCTCGCCACGCGGGGACGGCGCTCACGAGCCGTGCGAGCGCCTTACTGCGGCATCGTCCCAAGGTGGAGCCGGAGGTCCGCGCGACGGCTAAGCCCGCGGTCGACGTCGAGGCTCGTCCGAAACCCGTTCCCGAGGTTGTCTCGGAGGAGGAACCCTCCGAGGCTCCCGCCCGGAAGGTCGCGTGGCCGCTTCTGTGGTGGCAGCGCTCTCGGGGGGTTCTCGCCCGAGGGTGGAAGGCCACCGTACGTGCCGCTCGCTCGTTTGGTGGATTCGTCGCCCGGAGCATTCCGCGGCGCCTTCCCCAGAAGCCCTCGCGCCGCAGACTCATTCTCGGCGGCGCGGGTCTGGCTCTCGCCGTCGTCGGATACGTCCTCGCACAAGTGGCCATCGCCGGAAGCGTGCCTCCCGGAACCGTTGTGATGGGCATCAACATCGGTGGAATGGATCGCGGTGAGGCCCAGGCCGTCCTCGAAGGCGCGGCAACCGAGGCTTCCGCGACTGCGGTACAGCTTGTCGCGAACGGCGAAGCGGCGGTGGTGCTTCCGGATCAACTGGGCCTCGATGTCGATGTCAAGGCAACCCTGGATAGCGTTACCGGTTTTTCATGGTCGCCGGTCGCTCTCTGGCACCACGCCTTCGGCGGCATCGGCATCCTGGAACCGGTCCTCACGGTCGACGAGACCACGCTCTCAGCCACCGCGGGTGAGATCGCCAACGAACTCGCGCGTGACGTCAACGATGCACAAGTGACGCTGGACGGCGAGGGCGCCGATGTCCTGCCTGCCCAGGATGGGGTCCTCGTGGTCTCCGATGAGGTGCCCAGCGCGATCCTTCGCGCATGGCCACTGAGCGAGTCGATTGTTCTTCCAACGATCGTCACGCCGCCCGCGTGGACAACAGACGAAGCCGAACAGTTCGCCGACTTCGTCAATGACACGGTCTTGGGATCTCCGGTAACACTCACGAGTCCCAACGGTTCGGTCACGATTACGCCGGAGGACGTGCTCGCGTGGGGTTCGATCGTTCGAACCGAGGATGGTTTCGCGCTCCAGATGGATGAGTCCGCTCTCGCGGAAGCGATCGTCGATCGCCTCCCCGGTGTCGAGAACGATGCGGTCAATGCGTCCTTCGGGTTCGACGCTCAACATCAACTGGTGATCAACCCGGGCGCACCCGCGCGGCATCTCGTCCTGTCCGCGCTTGGCGATGCCACCGTACTTGCCCTGAGCAGCCAGAGCCGCACGGGTGAGATACCGATTCAGGAAACACTGGCATCCGTAACCCCGTACAACCTCGCAAATTCGGACATCAAAGAACTGGTTTCGAGTTACTCGACATCCTTCACGCCGAGGGAATGGAAGCGGGAACACAACATCACCAACGCCGCCTCCCGTCTAGCGGGGACGATTGTCCACCCCGGTGAGGTCTTGACGATGTCGACGGCGATTGGGCCCATCGACCGCGCCCACGGATATATCGCCGCGGGAGTGATCGTCGGGGGAGTCCACGTGAACGGGATGGGTGGGGGTCTGTGCCAGATGGCGACGACGACCTACAACGCGGCCTATTACGCGGGCCTCGAGATTGTGGAACGGTACCCGCACTCCGAATGGTTCGAACGCTATCCCGCGGGACGCGACGCGGCTTTGGCGGCTGGTGTCGACATGCGGTTCAGGAACGATACGCCGTACGACATCCTGATCAACGCCTACATCCAGGACGCCGCGCTTCATGTTGATTTCTGGTCAACCCACTACTACGACACCGAAGGGACATCGTCCGGAAAGTACAACGTTCACGGAGGCGGCCGGGTGGCGGTATCGACGACTCCCTGCACGAATTACTACGGCAAGAGTGGCTTTACGATCACCGCGTACCGCAAGGTCTACCTCGATGGGGTGCTCGTCAAGGACGAGGCACGGACGTCGACGTACCGGGCGATAGCGGGAGTGATCTGCACGTAACCCCAAACGCGCGGTCAGGCGTGATCGACGTCGATAGGATGAACTCGCAGACTCCAGAATCCGGGGAGGTGGAACGGTGACCTACGTCATTACACAGCCGTGCGTCGACGTGAAAGACAAGACGTGCATCGACGAGTGTCCGGTCGATTGCATCTACGAGGGCGAACGCATGCTGTACATCAACCCGGACGAGTGCGTCGACTGTGGAGCGTGCGAGCCCGTATGTCCCGTCGAGGCGATCTACTACGAGGACGACCTACCCGACAAGTGGGCGGGATATCTCGCGGCAAACGCCGAGTTCTTCTCGGAGATTGGCTCCCCTGGAGGTGCCGCGAAGATGGGCCTCATTCACCACGACCACGACCTGATCAAGGCCCTTCCCCCACAGACCGCGGGTTAGGCCAGTGTCTCCCGGCAGGCGGGTGTGAGCCTTCGGCCCGAGCATCTTCCCAACTTTCCTTGGGACGCGCTTGCCCCGTTCCACGATCGTGCGGCGACCCATCCCGACGGTCCCGTCATCCTCGCCGCCGGCACTCCTGTCGATCCAACGCCCGACTTCATCCGCGAGGCTCTCTCGTCGGCCGCAGACTCTCCCGGCTATCCCGCAACGTCAGGTTCGCTCGAACTGCGCGAAGCGATCGTGAGGTGGTTTGCTCGTCGCAGAGGAGTGACGGGACTCACGGTGGAGGCGGTGCTGCCCACCATTGGATCGAAAGAGTTCGTGGCTTGGTTACCGGCCCTTCTCGGGATTGGAGAGGGGGACGCCGTCGTCATTCCCCGCCTCGCCTATCCAACCTACGAGGTGGGCGTGACCCTCGCGGGGGCAACGGCGCTGGCAACCGACGACGTCGAGTCGTGGTCTCGACGGGGAGACGTCAAGCTTGTCTGGGTGAACTCTCCGTCGAACCCTACGGGGGCGATCCTCGGTCGGGCCGAACTCGCTCAGATCGTGTCGGCGGCGAGGGGGATCGGTGCAATCGTCGCGTCCGACGAGTGCTATGCGGAGTTCCCGTGGATCGAACCGTGGTTGACCGGGGGTGTTCCGTCCATCCTCGACCCCGCGGTGGGAGAGGGCTCGCATGAGGGTCTCCTAGCGGCTTCGTCGCTCTCCAAGCGGTCGAATTGTGCGGGCTACCGGGCAGCGTTCGTCGCGGGCGATGTCGGTCTCGTTTCTCGCATGCTTGAGGTTCGACGCCACGTGGGAATGATGATGCCCGGTCCGGTGCAAACCGCGGCGGTTGTCGCCCTGGGGGATGATACGCACCTGGAAAGCCAGCGAGCGGTGTACGGGAGGAGACGGGCTGTCTTGGCGTCAGCCCTCGAGGCTGCTGGATGCACGATCGAACACTCTGAGGCGGGGCTCTACCTATGGGCGACGAGGGGAGAGGGCTGCTGGGAGACCGTCGCTTGGCTTGCGGAGAAGGGCATCGTCGTGGCCCCAGGAGACTTCTACGGGGCGGCGGGGGAGCAGTATATTCGGGTAGCCCTCACGGCGACGGACGAGCGCATAGAGTCCGCGGCGAACCGCCTTTCCGGTCGCCGGTAGACTTTCGGGCAGCAAGCCCCCGATCCAAGGAGGACGCATGGTAGACGCAGTTGACGCTCGATTGACGGTGGGCGGTCGGTCCGTCGTTCTTCCGGTTGAGCGGGCCTCCCTGGGGAACAGCGGGCTGTCGGTCGCCACGATTCTGCGCGATACGGGCTTCTCGACCGTCGATCCAGGGTTCGCCAATACGGCTTCGTGTCACTCCACCATCACCTACATCGACGGGGACGAGGGGATCCTCCTCTACCGCGGTTACCCGGTTGGCGAACTCGCTTCGCAGTCGACTTTCCTCGAGGTGGCGCACCTTCTCATTCACGGTGAATTGCCCACCCCCGACCTGCTCAACGCGTTGCAGAACAGAGTCGCGCGGCACATGCATGTTCACGAAGGCATTAAGTCGTTCCTCAACGCGTTTCCCCGCGACGCCCATCCGATGGCGGTCCTTTCCGGTGCGGTTTCCGCGTTGAGCGCCTTCTACCCCGATAGCGTCGGGCGCGATGAGTACGAGATTGAGTTGGCCACGGTCTTGCTTCTTGCGAAGACGGCAACGGTTATCGCGTACCTCCAACGACGAGCCTCCGGTGGCGATCTGATCGAACCGACGAAGGAGGGATCGGACTACGTCGAGGAGTTCCTTCGGCTCACGTTCGCCCCGTCGAGCGGCACCTACGAGGTCGATCCCGTGGTACGCAAGGCGATGGACCTCTTGCTGATCCTCCACGCCGACCACGAGCAGAACTGCTCAACGTCGACCGTCCGCGTCGTCGGCTCGAGTCACGCAAGTATCTACGCGTCGATCTCCGCCGGCGTCGGCGCATTGTCCGGGCCTCTCCACGGTGGGGCGAACGAGGCGGCGCTACGAATGTTCGATGACATTCGCGAATCGGGCGACACGGTCGAGGAATTCGTCGAGAAGGTGAAGAGCAGGTCCGAAGGGGCTCGCCTCATGGGGTTCGGCCACCGGGTGTACAAGAACTTCGACCCCCGATGCACGGAGGTCAAGAAGGCGACGGATCAGGTATTCACCGCCCTGGGAATCTCCAGCGAACTGTTCGACATGGCGAAACGGTTGGAGGAGATCGCGCTGAACGACGAGTACTTCATCGAGCGCAAGTTGTACCCGAACGTCGACTTCTACACCGGGTTGATCTACAAGGCTCTCGGGTTCCCCACCGCGATGTTCACCCCCCTCTTCGTTCTGGGGCGCATGCCCGGATGGATCGCGCACTGGAGGGAAATGGTGAAGGACCCCGCGACCAAGATCGGCCGCCCGCGTCAGGTGTACGTCGGGCCGACCGAGCGTCACTATGTTCCTATGGGACAACGGGGATAGTCTCCGACCGTCCATTTGCTTTTCGGCTTCACGACGCTTGTCGCCCGGTCCCAACGGTCGTTACCCCTGGTGAGAGGCACATTCCTCAATGTGAGACATCTCTCAGGTCTTTCCCTCGCGGCCACGACGCCGTGCCCCTACTCTGAGCGAGGGAAAGTAGGGGAGCGACATGAGAGCTGACTTTCGGCGCGAGCATCAAATCGCGTGGGCGCACGCGGAAGCCGCACGGTTGCGCGAATCCTTTGGCGAGGCCATCACCGTGATTACTCACATCATTGAGAACGCCTTCACCCGGGGAGACCGGATCATCACCATCGAGGATCCCGAAGGACGGGGCATCCCGGCTGCGATCTGCGTGACGGAGCACTCGGATGAGGGGAGCGTGTGGAAAGCCGAACTCTTCCCCGTCGCGGGTGAAGACAAGGATCCCGTTCCGCCGACGAAGAGCATTCAGCACATCACGCTTCAGATGCGCTACAACATGTGCGTTCACGCGACCCACGATTCCGTCCTCGGCAAGGCGAGCGGAGACTCCGGTCTGCCCGACTTCCGCGACGGAGTGGCGCGGCTCCTCAACGGGGAGGTCGTGGTGCACCGCAAGCGCTCCGTCGGCTGGGGCGAGAAGGTACCGGCCTACGCTCGCATTGGTATGGGATCGCTGGGGCACGCGGCTGTCGGTGGAGTTAGCGACTAGCGAAGACGACGACTATCCCGTCAGCGACCTCGGCCGCTCCTGGAGATGTCTCTTCCCACGACGCGCGCTCCCGAGACCACAGAACGTCCTGCCCACCGACGCTCTCCACGGCGTAACCACTCGCGACCGCGATACTCCAGGACGCCACGGCCATCTCGTGCCTCTCATCCAGACCTCGGATAACGACGGTGGCGTGCCCGGGCCCCTCCCCGACCACCTCCACCGAGTAGAGGTCCCCGAAGTCCTCGGCAAGTCGATCGAGCATCGGTAAACCCGATTGAGGGGTCGGCTCCGACAGTGAGCACGAGATGGCGTCGACTCCCGCGCCACCCTCAAGGGCGGTCGCCCACAGCACGGCTTGGCGTTCGTGGTCCGCATACGCATTCGGATAGGCGGATCGTTGGACGGCCTGGGCGGCATCGGTGACGCTCATCGTCTCCCATCCCTCGACGCGCAGCAACGCGTCGTAGAAGGAGTTCGCGGCGAAGTGCGGGTCGAGGACCTGTTCCGCCGTACCCCAGCCCTGCGAAGGACGCTGCTGAAAGAGTCCAAGCGAGTCGCGGTCGCCCATATTGAGGTTCCTCAGGTCGGACTCTTGAAGGGCTGCCGCGAGCGCGATCGTCGCGGCCTTGATCGAAAGATCCCTCCTGACAGCTGTCGCCACGATGATGGCGGCGTTGTTTGTCTGCTCGGCGGTCAGGGTGCTCGACTGACCGTCAATCGTGACGATGCAACTCTGGGACGAGAACAACCGGTCTCCATATCGGTGGATGAGATCCGGGCCCCAGAGAATCGCGCTTGCCACAAACACCAACACGAGGACGATTCCGATGACGCGCCCGCGTCGACGGTGGGGTCTCATCGGTTGTCGTGCAAGGCCGTGTTGAGGTTGATGCCGTCTCCCTCGCGGGGCATCGCTTCGATGGCACCGGTGACGGACGATCGGCGGAACAGCAGCCCGTTGGCGCCCGAGAGTTCGCGCGCCTTGACGACGCGAGAATCTCCCTGGCCTCCCGGCCGGTCATACAGGATGACCTTGGAACCCGCGGTCAGGTAGAGCCCCGCCTCGAGCACGCAGTCATCTCCCAGGGCGATGCCCAATCCGGAGTTTGCCCCCAAGAGGGATCGCTCGCCTATGGAGATAACCTCGCGTCCCCCACCGGAGAGTGTTCCCATGATCGAGGCTCCGCCCCCAACGTCGGAGCCATGGCCCACCACCACGCCCTGAGAGATGCGACCTTCGACCATGCACACCCCGAGCGTGCCGGCATTGAAGTTCACAAATCCCTCGTGCATGACCGTCGTCCCGGAAGCGAGATGCGCACCAAGACGGACGCGGTCAGCGTCGGCGATCCGGACGTCGGACGGCACGACGTAATCGACCATGCGCGGGAACTTGTCGATCCCGAGAATGAGGAGATGGAGGTTGACCTTGCGAAGCCTTTCCCGGGTTTCGTCGATCGACGTGAGGGAGATGGGTCCCACCGACGTCCAAGCGACGTTGGGGAGGATGGCGTAGATCCCGTCGAGGTTGATGTCGTTGGGGCGGACCAGTCGATGGCTGAGAAGGTGCAGCCGAAGGTAGGCATCCGGAACCGTTGTCGGGGGCACGTCGCAATCGATAACCGTGCTGACCGCCTGGAGATCGACGTCCCTCAAGTCGTCATGTCGTTCGGCATCGAGGAGAACGTCGGGGAGGTCGCCCTTTCCTGAGGTGTCGCCGAGGGAGGGCGAGGGGTACCACGTGTCGAGGACGGTGCCATCTGTGGCAACGGTCGCCAATCCGTGGCCGTGGGCGTTGCGCGTCATGACCATAGCCTACGGTTGCCCCGGCTCGGGAGTCGTCACCCGGGGGTAACCTGGTGGGGTGAGCGACTACCTTGAGCGCGACGAGAACTACGAGCCCGTGACCCTCCCCTCTCCCGGCGAGTTGTTGCACTGGGGCGATCTTCACGGTGCCCCGCCGCCTCCGTCGACCGTGCCCCAGGATGGCGACTTCACAAGGTTCGTTCGGCGGCGTTCCCTGGGGCGAACCGTAGTCGCCGCGATCGTTTCGGTAGCGGCGGTGGGCGGGGGCGCATGGGGTATCGCTTCACTCACGGGCGCGGGGGGGCCCCAGGGGGTCGGAATGTACTTCGCCGCCTTGGGCGCAGCGGCGGCGGGAATCGCGATCATCGTGGGGGTGTGGCGCTGGGCCAACCGCCGGAAGCTGGCGCTTCCCCGGCTCTGACGTTTCCCACCCCGGTGCCCTTGCGGTGCTAACGGCGTAGCCTGGCAGTGTGACGGAGTGGTGGCAGGAGGGGACGGACGACGTCCCCGCAGAGGTTCCCCGGCGTGACTACGTACCGCCAGCGGACCTGTCCGATCCGCGTACGGTGCTCACGAACCCCGAAGTCACCAGGTTCGTGCCCGAAGGGCACGGAAGGCGGATCCTCATCGCATGGATCGCGACGGGGATCGCGCTGTGGATCGTCGTCACGGCGGTGCTCGACCTCGTCCACTGGACTCAGACGAGCGATCTGAATCTTCGATCACTCGGCCTCTGGATTTTCACCGGCGTCGTCATCAGAGTCGTGTTGTCCGCGGCCGTCGCCTGGTTTGTCTGGCGCTGGGCTCGACAAGGAGACCCTCGCGATCGGGGAGGTTCGCGGTTCATCGTGTGAGGGATCCGGTGGCTACGCTGGACCCATGACGCTCGATCTTCACGGCCCCGTTGGGGTTCTCGCTCAGCACCTGATCGACATCGAATCCGTGAGCGGGAACGAGAAGCCGCTCGCCGATGCGGTCGAGGCGGCGCTGCGGAAGTGTCCTCATCTGGACGTCGTACGGGACGGCGACGCCATCGTCGCCCGTACCTCGCTCGGAAGGTCGGAGAGGATCGCCATCGCGGGGCACCTCGATACCGTTCCGGTCGCGGCGAACCTTCCCTCACGCGTGGAAGGCGACATCTTGTGGGGCAGGGGTGCGGTTGACATGAAGGGTGGGGTGGCGATCCTCCTCTCCCTCGCGGCCGAACTCCAATCTCCCCATCGGGACGTGACGTGGATCCTGTACGACCACGAGGAGGTCGAGGAGGCCAAGAACGGCCTCGGTCGACTCGCGCGAAACCACCCCGAGCTTCTCGACGTCGACTTCGCCGTTCTCGCGGAGCCCACCGACGGTCGCATCGAGGGCGGCTGCAATGGGACGCTCAGGGTCGAGGCTCACGTGCCGGGTGTCGCGGCGCATTCCGCCCGTGCGTGGAAGGGAGTGAACGCGATCCATGATGCCGCCCCCATCCTCGCCGTTCTCGCCGACTACTCGCCCGCCACCGTGACGGTCGATGGGCTGGAGTATCGCGAGGGGCTCAACGCGGTGGCGATCGTCGGTGGCCGGGCGGGGAACATCATTCCCGATCGTTGCACCGTAGCGGTGAACTACCGCTACGCCCCGTCGCGGACCGGCGATGAGGCCGTGGCTCACGTGCGAGACCTCCTCAACGGTGCCGGAGTCGAGGGCCTGACGATCGACGTCGTCGATCACGGTTCGGCGTGCCGTCCGGGCCTCGATGCCCCTCTTGCGCGGACCTTCGTCGAGTCTGTCGCCGCGACCGGCGCGGGCGAGCCGCGAGCGAAGCTGGGGTGGACCGACGTTGCGCGCTTCGGGGCACTGGGGATACCGGCGGTGAACTTCGGCCCGGGTGATCCTGAACTCGCCCACGCCGACGACGAAAGGGTGAGTGTCGCCCAGATCGAGCAAGTGCGAAAGGGGTTGGTGTCGTGGCTAAGCGAATGACGGATGGGGCCGGGCATTACCGGAGGGGATCGGTCATTCTCCGGGGTAGCCAAGTGCCGGAGTCGAGTAGCGCGGCGGAGTTCCTTTCCGGACGGAAGGCCCCCGAATGGGTTGACCTTGACCCATGGAGGGTCTTGAGGATCCAAAGCGAGTTCGTCGAGGGTTTCGAGGCTCTCGCCGAGTTGGGCCCGGCCATCTCCGTCTTCGGGTCGGCTCGGACCCATCGGAATTCGCAAGAGTATGCATGGGCGGAGCAGATTGGCCGACTCCTCGTAGGCGCGGGCTACACCGTGATCACGGGCGGGGGCCCCGGGGTGATGGAGGCGGCGAACAAGGGGGCCGCCGAAGCGGGAGGAATATCCGTTGGACTGGGAATCGAGCTCCCCGCCGAGCAGGCGATCAACGACTACGTCAACCTTGGCATCAACTTCCGATACTTCTTCGTCCGCAAGACGATGTTCGTCAAGTACGCCCAAGGGTTCATCGCCCTTCCCGGCGGGTTGGGGACACTCGACGAACTATTCGAGTCCTTGACCCTGGTGCAGACGCGAACGGTTCGGCACTTTCCGATCGTGCTAGTGGGGCACGCGTACTGGGACAACCTCGTAGCGTGGCTTCGGGACACGGTGGCGGCGGAGGCGAAGATCGCGAAGGGAGACCTCGACCTTTTCCAGGTGACCGACGACCCGGCGGAGGCCGTCTCAATCGTGTGTGAGTATCGGAGGAGGGCGACCGCCGACACTCCATCCGGGTAGACTGGTGGGGGCCGCGCGCACCGCGCGGCGACGCAAGGAGAAGAGCCCCACATGGCTGCGATGAAACCCCGTACCGGTGACGGTCCCATGGAGGTCGTCAAAGAAGGTCGTGGTTATGTCTTGCGCCTCCCGCTTGAGGGTGGTGGCCGCTTGGTCGTGGAAATGAGCGCCGACGAGGTCAAGCAGTTGGGCGACGCTCTCCAGTCCGCGCTTCCGTAAGGCGTTCTAGTCCTTCACAGCGAGAAGCAGACCGTCGCCGGAGGGCAACAGGACGACGGTGAGATCGTCCATTCCTCGCACGGTCCTCAGGGTGTCGCGGATCGCGGTGGTATTGGCATCGCGTTGAGCGGGGTCCGGAACCTTCGAGTGCCAAAGCGAGTTGTCGACCGCGAGCACGCCCCCGACACGGAGCATTCGGAGCGCGTGGTCCACGTAGGCCGGGTACTCGGACTTGGTGGCGTCGACGAAGACCATGTCGTATCCCCCGTCCGTCAATCGCGGCAGGATCGTCAGCGCCGCACCGGTGATGAGTCGCACGCGCTCCGGGGGGATCCGAGCGGCTTTCAGCGTCTCGCGGGCGACTCGATGGTGTTCGGGCTCGACGTCGATTGACGTGATGACCCCGGCGGGGTTCATCCCACGGGCGAGGTAGACCGTCGACACGCCCGCCCCCGTGCCCACCTCGGCGATGGCATGCGCGTCGATGACGTGCGCTATGAGCCTCAAGACGGCACCGGAACCCGGGAGAACGGGAACGCATCCGAGTTCCTCCGCCGCCTCTCTCGCGCTGAGGACGACCTCATCCTCGGCGACGAAGTCCTCGCAGTACGCCCAATTGGCGAGAGCCTCGGAAGTCATGGTCCTCCTCGCGCTCCATCGTATCGGGGCGGGTTCACGCGAGACGTTACGGGGTGAGTGCACTCCCGGCGGGGACGTGGGAACATAGGGGGAGGAGAAGTCGTTGAGGGAGATGTGGAGGCGGAACAGTGAGTAACATTGCCCTGCCCCCGACCCCTCCGCAGGATCTGACCGTTGCTGAGAACTTTGGGGTGGTCGGCGCCCCCGATCTCACCTGGGAAGCGATCGTCCGGGACCACTCGGTACGCGTCTACCGCCTTGCCCTTCACCTCACGGGAAACCCCCACGACGCCGAGGACCTTACGCAGGACGTCTTCGTCCGGGTCTTCAACTCGCTTTCCCAATATAAGCCGGGAACCTTCGAGGGCTGGTTGCACCGCATCACCACCAACCTGTTCCTCGATCGCGTGCGTCGTCGCAAGCGGATACGGTTCGACTGGATGGGAGACGACGATGTCGCCGTCTCGACGGCCGATAGTTTCGATCGGCACGAGCGCAGCGGTCAACCGGAAGACGTCTTCGACATGGTCAACCTTGACGACGATATCCTCGAAGCCCTTGCCGAACTTCCGCCCGAATACCGAGCCGCCGTCGTTCTCTCGGACATCGAGGGTTTGTCGTACGAGGAGATCGCGGTCACCCTGGGAGTCAAGATGGGGACCGTTAGGTCACGGCTGTCGAGAGCCCGCGCACGCTTGCGGGAGTCGCTTGCCCACCGCGCACCGACGGGGGGCACCGAATGACCACACGTCACCTGGGGAAGCGGCTGTCGCAATTGCTCGATGGCAGGCTCACCGGCGAAGAGACTCTTGAGGCGATGGCGCACCTGGAGTCGTGCCCCACGTGCAACGAGGAGTGGGAAGACTTGCGGCGCGATCGCGAGGCCCTTCAGACATCGGGCTCGGGGATCGACATGCGCAACGCCCAGAAGTTGTTGAACCGTGACCGCATCGCCGAGATTGCCCAAGCCGAACCTCGGAGGCACGTTAAGGTCGCTGGGGGTGTTCGGCCCCATTTCATACGCGCCACGTTGCTCTCCACCGCGGGCGTGACGGTGGTGCTTGCGCTCTTGTACGCGCTCGGAGAACCCGGAGTGGTGAGCCCGGACGCGTTCATCGCCGAAGCGGTTCATCATGGCCCGGACCTTCGGGTCGTTCCCTCCTCTTCGGCGGCGGACGAGGTTCTCGCCCCGTGGGTACACCCCGAATGGGGAGAGGGCACCATTGCGCCCACCCAGGCCGTCCGGACGGAGGCTAACGGTGTGCATGTGGTCCGGGCTCTGGTTCTCGTTGGGGGCGACGAATTGATGGTCTCGGAGGTGAAGGGGCAGTTGCCATCCGAACCGACCGATCCCCTCGTGAGGGTTGAGCACGAGGCACGGGACGTCTTCCAGGTAGAGGGCGAGGATTCCACGATCTTTTTCGAGTCGGAGGATGCCGTCGTGAGACTCGACTGCACCTGCTCGCTCGAGTCGTTGCTTGCCGTCGCGGATACGTTCCCGGAGAGTAGAGACCCGGGCGTCTTCGAACGCCTGGGGCAAGGCGTGGGGGCCGTTGCTAACGCAGTCACGGGAGGCTGAGCAGTACATGTCACAACCCAATTCACAGGTGGACTCTGTCCCCTCAACCCCGCAACCCCCCGACGAGGGGTCGTCCATTCCTCGCGCGAGACTAGGTGCTCGAGCGTTCGGTCTGGTCCTCGCGACCGCCCTCGTCGCCGGTGGTGCGGGGGGCGTCATTGGATATCACGCGGGCGAATCTGGGGACAACTCCCCTTCTCTCCCCGTCGCCGGGACCACGATCGTCGACCGCCCGGAGGGATCGGTCGCCGAAATCGCCCAGGCCGTTCTCCCCTCCGTCGTCAAGATCGAGGCCCTGGCGTCCGGAGAAATCGTCGCCACGGGATCGGGGTTCATCATCAGGAACGATGGGTACATCGTCACCAACGCTCACGTGAGCGATGCGGGCGATGGCGGACTCGTCGTGGTCTTCTCCGACGGAACGCAGAACGACGCGACGCTCGTGGGGGAATCCGTCGACTACGACCTTGCGGTGCTGAAGGTCGACCGTTCCGGTTTGGTCCCGCTCGTGTTGGGAGATTCCGACTCGTTGGTCGTCGGCGACCCTGTCATCGCGGTCGGTTCGCCCCTGGGGCTCGACTCGACTGTAACCACGGGAATCGTCAGCGCTCTCCATCGACCGGTCCAGGCCGGCGGCAATGGGACGGTCAACTCCTTCATCGACGCGATTCAGACCGACGCCGCTATCAACCCCGGTAACTCCGGAGGCCCCTTGCTCAACGGTGCCGGTCAGGTCATCGGGATCACGTCGGCGATCGCCGCCCTACCGGGTGCCTCGGCGCAGACGGGCGCGGGGAGCGTGGGCCTCGGCTTCGCTATCCCGTCGAATCAGGTTCGCCGCACGGCCGAGCAGATCATCGACACGGGCCACGCAACCTATCCCGTCGTGGGAGTGCTTCTCGATGCCACCTATGTCGGTGAGGGCGTCAAGGTGGTGGATGACGACGAAGCTACGGGAACCGTAGGCGTGCTCGCCGGGGGGCCCGCCGATCGTGCCGGTATCAAGGCGGGGGACATCATCCTCGCGATCGACGGCCGTCCGGTAACCGATCCCGCAGAACTTATCGTCGCGATTCGGTCGAAGTCCATCGGAGACACCGTGACCCTCACGGTCAAGACGGGAGACGAGACCCGCGACGTCGTGGTAACGCTGTCGGGAAACGACACGGTGAGTACGGAGACCAGTCCAGATAACTGAGGCTCCGGGTGAAGGTCGGGGCAAACGTGGGCGGCGAATAGGGAAGAATAGCGCCATGATGCCCCGCGCCTTCTCCGCCATGCAGCCAACCGCCGATTCGCTTCACCTCGGCAACTACTTGGGCGCGTTGGTGCAGTGGGTAGCGCTCCAGGAGAACCACGAGGCGATCTACGCGGTGGTTGACCTGCATGCGTTGACCGTTGGGCCCGACCCGACCTCACTTCGCGATCGCACGCGTGCGACCGCGGCCCAGTTCCTCGCCGCCGGGGTCGATCCCCAACGCTCGATCCTCTTCGTCCAGTCCCATGTGCCCCAGCACGCGGAACTCGCGTGGGTTCTCGCGTGCATGACGGGATTCGGCGAGGCGGGTCGGATGACGCAGTTCAAGGACAAGGCCACCAAGCACGGAGAGTCGGGGACGAACGTCGGGCTGTTCGCCTATCCCGTCCTCATGGCGGCCGACATCCTCTTGTACGACGCGAATTCTGTCCCCGTCGGGGAGGACCAGCGCCAGCACCTCGAACTCACCCGCGACCTCGCCCAACGCATCAACGGTCGATTTGGCGAAACCGTGACGATGCCCGAGCCCCACATCATCAAGGCGACGGCTAAGATCTACGACCTGCAGGATCCAACGGCCAAGATGTCGAAGACCGGCAGTCCCCAGGGCATCATCGAACTCCTCGACGACCCGAAGGTCGTCGCCAAGCGCATCAAGTCGGCGGTGACGGACCTCGAACGCGACATACGGTTCGACCCCAAGACCAAGCCCGGGATTTCCAACCTCCTCACCATCTACTCCGCGCTGTCGGGCCGGGCCGTCGCCGACATCGTCGCGGACTACGCGGGCAAGGGATACGGGGACTTCAAGGGCGACCTTGCCGATGTCGTCGTCACCTACCTCACCCCCATCCGGGAGGCGGCGCTCGGGTGGATCGATTCGCCCGATCGCCTCGACGCCGTGCTCGCGGACGGGGCGAACCGCGCCATGGCGATCGCGCAGGCGACGTTAGATCGGATCTATGCCAAGGTGGGACTTCTCGCACCGGGGGTGCGTTCGTCGCCTTGAGGCCGTACCGTCTGAACATGGGCAAAGCGCGGCTCGTCGCCATCGCCGCGGTGGTCGTGCTCGCCTCGGCGTGCTCGTTCAGCAATCGGGAGAATCCGTATCGCGGTCTCCCCGATCCCCCGAGTGCCGAGCAGGTGTTGGAGGATCTCAACGTCGCATCGCTGGGGTTACGGGTCATCGATTGTCACCTTTTCGATGCCCCCGTGAGTAGGTGCTATGAGCCCGATCGTTGGCTCGGTATCCGTGAGGGACGGGAGATCCTCGGCCAAATCCATCGTGAACTTCTGGTAGCGGGCGCGCGATATTGGGGGAGTTCGGACTCGCCCACGACAACGGGCAAGTCTTTCGAGGTAGCGGGGCTCAATCTAGGCTGCTACTTCGACTACGAGACCGACGACTACGCGTTGAGGGTTGCCGTCGTTGGCCCATCGGGCGAGCAAGAACCGTGCGTCAACGGCCTTCCCGGCGACGGGGTGAGGCAAGTGTGGATCATCGGGGAGCCGTTCTCTCCCGAGGCGGTCTACGGACGCGTCGTGATTCCGCAGTCATTGGAGACGCTCCTGCAATTCCTCCCGCCGAGGGTGGTTCGACCCGCCAACATCTACGGCGGTCCCGACGCGACGATGGATGGATACTACGGCCCAGAACTCCCCAGGACGATTGAGGACTACGGGGTGCATATCCTGGCCGACACCGTCTCCGTGCGCGATGGGGTGGTGAGGGGACTGGTTCAGTACGGCGGGGCTCAGCCCATCGTGGTCCCCTCGACGACCGAGGTACCCGGCGCTGCTCCCGCCGCGATGACCCCCGTCGTCTCGGAGTCTCCGGCGCCCAGTGCTTCTCCCACGCCGACAACCGTGGTCGTCGCGGAGTCCCCGGAACCAAGCGCTTCTCCCACCCCAACGATTGTGGCCAGAAGGCAAACCACCGGCGCATACGGAATCGTAATCGAGGTGGGGACCGAACGATACGAGGTGCCATCCGTCGTTCGACCGGGGGAGTCGGCGCCGTTTGAGATCACCCTTCCCGCGGGGTTCGACGCCACGGATCTCCGCGTAGCCCCCGGTTGGGATGACACCGAAGTGGACTGGAGGGGTGGGCAACGTCTCGACGGTCCCACGTCCACCCCGGGGTGTGGAATCGGGACGGGCTACTACGGGGCGGACATCCCCGAACTCGTTCCCGGTGCGGGCCAAGAGTGCCTCGAACTCAACGCCCAGGCGAGCACGTCGAACACGTGGATCCGCGTGGACGCGATCGTCGCCACGTTCGCCCCCGACGGAACCGTGACCGAGGTTTCGACCCCCTACGTGTTGCGAGCCGACTACGGTGAGCCGGGCCTCGGGAGCGTTGTCACCTACAGTCCGATACTCCGCATCGCCTGGCTTGCCCCCACCGGGTCGGAGGAGTCAACCGGGGTGTGGGTCCACTATGCGAAGAGGGATGAGGTTGAGGCGTCGGAAGGTCGTTAGGTCGCGGGGCGAGCCTTCTGTAGCCCCTTCGTCACGGTGGCGGTGCCGTTCCATCCTAAAGTGGTATCCATGAGGTCCGACGAGGGAGCCAATCGCGGTACTCCGGGCGCCTTCTCCGCCGTGATCCCGGCGGGGGGCGCGGGGACGAGGCTTTGGCCGCTATCGACGCCGGATCGGCCGAAATTCCTTCTGGATCTCCTCGGCACGGGCTCAAGCCTTCTTCAGGACACGGCGGAAAGGGTCGCCCCCCTCGCCGATCGGACCATGGTCGTGACGGGGGTCTCGCATGTCGCCGCCGTGCGAAGCCAACTACCGTC
>CAZMCU010000039.1:0-5544 GCA_964564915.1 uncultured Demequinaceae bacterium
GTGGCCGAGGACCTGCCCGCCCACGGGGAATCGGTCCGGGCTCGCTCGGAGTAGGCAGTCCGGTCGCGCCTCCCGCCTGAGGCCAGCCCCGCGCCGTCGTGCGATTTTTCTTTTCGACGGCGCGATGGGTAAGGTGGCGATTGGGGGAGGAGTCCCATTTGTGGTTCTCCCCGCATTGGTGCGAGAGGGGAGATCTCATGCCGAATTCGCGAAGGCGCCATCGATTGGCCCTAACCTCCATCGTTGCCATGGCCTTGGTGGGTTGCGTTCCGGGCCCAGGGGGGACGAGTCCGACACCGTCCCCCAGTCTCACGGCTCCTTCGCCGAGCCCCTCGTCGACCCCCTTACCCTCTCCTACGCCAACGGTCGTGCCGGATCCACATATCGCGGCCGGGGGTTACTCTTCCGCCGCGCGATTCTCGGACGGCACCGTCGAATGGTGGGGCGCCAGGCCCGCTGCGCCGGGAGACATCGAATCGGCTATGTGGCCCATCAGTTACTACCCCATCCCGATGGCGGAGGAGAGGAAACCCGTTCCTCTCGCCGGGATGACCGACGTGCTCGAGATCGCACCGGGCATCACCCACTCGTGCGCCCTGCACAAGGACCAGACGGTCACGTGCTGGGGATACAACGACGCGGGACAGCTAGGGGACGGCACCGTCGCCACGAGCCTGACGCCCGTCTCCGTGGTGGGGCTGACCGACGCGGTGGAGATTAGCGTCGGGGACCACCATTCGTGTGCGAGGCACGCGGACGGCACCCTCTCGTGTTGGGGTCAGAACACGTATGGTCAACTCGGCGACGGGACGACCACCGATCGAACGATCCCGGTGCAGGTGGCCGGGATCACTGACGCGGTTCAGATCATCGCCGCGAGCACCCGATCCTGTGCCCGGCATGCCGATGGATTGGTCTCGTGTTGGGGACAGAACCACCTCGGCCAGCTCGGGGACGGAACAACGATCGATCGTTCGAAGCCCGTGACGGTCCTGGAGGTGCATCACGCGGTCGACATTACGGCGGGGTACGGCCACAGTTGCGCCTCACGCACGGACGGGACCGTCATGTGCTGGGGACTTAACCTTGTCGGCCAGATCGGCGACGGGACGACGACGGATCGCTGGGTTCCCGTGTTCGTCCCCGGGATCACGGACGCGAAGCAGGTAGCCGCAGAAGACAGTTCCACGTGCATTCTCCACTCGGATGGCACGGTCTCGTGCTGGGGCAGCAACTACAACGGGGAGCTGGGCGACGGTACGACGGTCTCGCAATCGTCGCCCGTCACGGTCGTGGGTTTGAACGATGTCGCCGAGATCGCCCTCGGGTGGAGCCACGGGTGTGCCCTTCGCCACAGCGGAACGGTCGCATGCTGGGGCCTCAATGCCACGGGCCAGGTGGGAGACGGAAGCGCTGATTACAGCAAGACGATCATCGTCGATGTCCTCGGCCTGATCGTCGACTAACGCACCCTCAGGGTTGGGGGAGGAGCAGGCGCGGCCCTCGCGCCTGGGGCGAACCGAGCGCGTGCCTTACTAGACTTTCGGCATGGAACTGCCGCTCCGTCCCGAGTTGCGCGGGTTGACGCCCTACGGCGCGCCCCAACTCGACGTGCCCGTGCAGCTCAACGTCAACGAGAACCCGTACTCGCCACCCCCGTCCGTCGTCGACGCGATCGCCACAGCGGTCCGCAAGGCGGCGGAGGGCCTGAACCGGTACCCCGATCGAGACTTCGTCGGCCTCCGCACCGACCTCGCGACCTACCTCGCGCACGAGTCCCACGCCGACTTCCTCACGTACCAGAACATCTGGGCCGCGAACGGCTCGAACGAGGTGATGCTCCACCTGCACCAGGCGTTCGGGGGACCGGACCGCACCGTCCTGAGCTTCGATCCGACGTACTCGATGTACCCCGAGTACTCCCGCGACACCTCAACGACGTACGTGACCCTTCCGCGCCGTGACGATTTCGCCATCGACGTCGATTCCGCCGTTTCCGAAATCGTCGCGCGTCGCCCCAGCATGATCCTCCTCGCGAGCCCCAACAATCCGACGGGGACCGCTCTTCCCCTCCCCGACATTTCGGCGCTAGCCAACGCCGCGGCGGAGGTTCCCGGGGGTTGCGTCGTCGTTGTCGACGAGGCGTACGCGGAGTTCCGTCGGCGCGGTGTGCCGAGTGCGCTGGTCCTCCTCCCCGAGATACCGCATCTCGCCGTCACGCGCACGATGTCGAAGGCCTTCGCCCTCGCGGGGGGGCGCTTGGGCTACCTCGCCGCGAGTACGGAGATCGTCGACGCCCTTCGCCTCGTTCGCCTCCCGTACCACCTCAGCTCCGTCACGCAAGCCGTCGCGCGGGCGGCGCTCGCGCACCACAGCGACCTTCAGGCCCAAGTGGACGAGATTCGGGCCGAACGGGATGAGACGGTCGCGTGGTTGCGTGCCCAGGGGTACACGGTGGCGGACACCGACGCCAACTTCGCCCTGTTCGGACCGTTCGGGGATCGTGAGAGGGTATTTGAGGGCCTGCTGGAGCGCGGGATCATCATTCGCGTCGTCGGCCCGGAGGGATGGTTGCGCGTGTCGATCGGCACGCCGCAAGAGATGGCGCGATTCCGCGCAGCACTGACGGAGGTGACCGCATGACTAAAACCGGAGACGCGGGACGGCGAGCGACGATCGAGCGCACGACCTCGGAGTCCCAGGTCAAGGTCGAACTCAACCTCGACGGTATGGGGGTAACGTCCATCGACACCGGAGTCCCGTTCTACGACCACATGCTGACCGCGCTGGGCAAGCACTCTCTCATCGACCTCACGGTCAAGGCGAAGGGCGACGTCGAGGTGGATTCTCACCACACGGTCGAAGATGTCGCGATCTGCATCGGAGACGCCCTCAAAGAGGCCCTCGGGGACAAGAGTGGTATCGCTCGGTTCGGGGCTGCGGTCGTCCCGCTCGACGAGGCTCTCGCGCAAGCCGTCGTCGATGTATCCGGCCGTCCGTACTTTGTCCACACCGGGGAGCCGCTCGGGCAGGCGACGCACCTCATCGGTGGGAACTTCGCGGGATCCCTCACGGGCCACGTGCTCGAATCGATCGCCCACCACGCCGGGATCACCCTGCACGTTCGGGTGCTCGGAGGCCGCGATCCCCACCACATCGTCGAGGCGCAATTCAAGGCGTTGGCGCGGGCCCTCCGGGCGGCCGTCGCCCTCGACCCTCGCGTGAAGGGCGTGCCATCGACGAAGGGGGCTTTGTGACGGGCGCCGGGGGAGCGGACGCCGCCGCAGAGGAAACCCCCGGCTACCTCGCCCGCGACACCGTCGCGCTCCTCACCCCTATCCCCAACGGCAAGGTTCTTGCCGCGATCTGCGCCCTCAATGGGTGCCGATGCGACGTCCTCGAGGTGGACCGGGGAACCCTCGCGATCATGGTCGACACCGTCGAGGGGGCGGCGGATCGGGCGGCGATTGGCCTGGCCGCGTTCGCCCAAGAGATCATCGTGCTGGCAATGGAACGACGCGAGGGACAACTCTCCGTCGTGCCCTTCACCGGAGGAGCGAGGGGCAACCCACTCCCGCCCGGCTTGGCGCTCGACCGGGCACCGGAGGTGGTGATTTCCCTCATGACCGGGGCGGTGACGATCGAGGACGTCCTGGAGAAGGACCCGAGCAAGGTTCACTCCGGGCGCGTCGGCCGCGTCCGCGCGGCCTGGCGGTTGCGGAAACTGTCGCGAGAAAGTCGGAGGAAACAGGCCACCGCGGGGAGGTGAGTTCGTCCCGGTAGACTCGCCCCGTGGCCTCCCCGACCGTCTGCGTGCTGGATTACGGATTCGGCAACGTCAGGAGCGCCGTCCGGGCCGTCGAAGAGGTCGGCGCGACCGCCGTCCTGAGCGCTGATCGAGAGACAGCGGAATCCGCCGATGGCCTCATTGTCCCCGGCGTTGGTGCGTACGCCGCCGTCATGGCGGGACTCAAAGCCGTACATGGCGACCGGATCGTCGAACGACGCCTCGCGGGTGGTCGACCCGTTCTGGGGATATGCGTGGGTCTCCAAGTGATGTTCGAGAAGGGGGAGGAGCACGGCTCCGTGACGACCGGGTTGGGGCAGTGGCCGGGAACGATCGAGCGCCTCGACGCCCCGGTGGTGCCGAACATGGGGTGGGCGACGGTCGAACCGCCGAAAGGAACCGTCCTCTTCGAGGGAGTGGAAGAGGAGAGGTTCTACTTCGTCCATTCGTATGCCGCCCGCGCGTTCCCCCTCGACCCCGACCCCACGGGCTACATCCCCGCGCCCCTGGTCACATGGTCGGAGGCGGGGACCCCGGAGCACCACGACCGTTTCGTCGCCGCCGTGGAAAACGGCCCGCTTTCCGCTACCCAATTTCACCCGGAGAAGTCCGGCGCCGCGGGCCTTCGCCTGCTTCGGAATTGGGTCGAGACGCTGTGAGGAAGACCAGGTGACTACCACACGCGAGCACCCTCGCCTCGAGCTCCTGCCCGCCGTCGACGTCGCCGGTGGGCAGGCTGTACGCCTCTTCCAGGGGCGGGCGGGGTCGGAGACCTCCTACGGAGACCCCCTCGCCGCCGCTAGGGATTGGCAGAACGGGGGAGCGGAGTGGATCCACCTCGTCGATCTCGACGCCGCCTTCGGGCGGGGCAGCAACGCCGAGATCCTGGCCTCCGTCGTCGGCGCCCTCGACGTCAAGGTCGAAATGTCCGGCGGAATCCGGGACGACGCTTCGTTGGAACGTGCGCTCGCGACGGGGTGTGCCCGCGTCAACCTCGGGACGGCGGCGCTCGAAGACCCGGAGTGGACCTCGCGGGTCATCGCACGGTTCGGCGAGAAGGTAGCGGTTG
Source organism: uncultured Demequinaceae bacterium (assembly GCA_964564915.1). Taxonomy (GTDB): domain Bacteria; phylum Actinomycetota; class Actinomycetes; order Actinomycetales; family Demequinaceae; genus JAFGBM01. The sequence continues at coordinate 4,857 of CAZMCU010000039.1, forward strand.
GTCTTGACGTGCGCGGCACCACGCTCGCCGCACGGGGCTGGACGCACGAGGGCGGAGACCTCTGGGATGTCCTCGCGAGGCTCGAGGAGGCTGGATGCGCCCGATACGTCGTCACAGACGTCACCAAAGACGGAACGCTTCGCGGCCCCAACCTCGACCTGCTCTCCCAGGTGTGCGGGGCGACCCGCTCTCCCGTCGTCGCCTCGGGCGGGATTTCGTCCCTCGACGACGTCGCGGAGCTTCGGGCCTTGGTCCCCTTAGGGGTGGAGGGCGCGATCGTCGGCAAGGCCCTCTACGCCGGAGCTTTCACTTTGCCTGAGGCGCTCGACGTCGCCGGACGGCCCTAGGGCGGGGGCTCGTTCCCTTAAGTAGCCAACCGGGGGCTCAGTTGCTGCCGAGAACTAGCACGCGGGTTCAAGCGGCGTCACAATTCCGTCGTCGTCGATCGCCGCAAGCAGTAACGAAATGGGGATGATGTATCCGCGATCCGTGACCCCCTCCGTCGCGTAGACCACGCCGAAGACCCTCCCCGCGTCGTTGTACGCGGCGGACCCCGAGGAGCCGGGCTCGACCTTCGCGCTGGTCAGCCACACGTGGTCGGCGTTATCGAGCGAGTCTTCCGTGCTCCTGATCACCACCCCCTTCGTCGTCGTCAACGCGTCCCCGTGTGGGTAACCAACGATAGTCA
>CAZMCU010000039.1:5644-11707 GCA_964564915.1 uncultured Demequinaceae bacterium
ACCACCCCCTTCGTCGTCGTCAACGCGTCCCCGTGTGGGTAACCAACGATAGTCACGTCGTCGCCGAGGGCGGGATCCTTCGACGAGAGGGGAACGACGGTGTCGAGGGACTCGACGACCGTGATGAAGGCGAGGTCCGCGATGGCGACCGTCCTGACGGATGCGACCGTGAGGTCTCGGCCATCCGAGGTACTGACCTCAAGATTTTCGTATCCGTTGACGACGTGGCGATTGGTGACGACGGTGTGTTCGTCGATCGCGAATCCACTGCCGGTGCCCAGTTCCGTGCACGCCACGTTCCTGACGCGTATGGCGGCGCGTTCTTCGGGCGTGTAGCCGTAGAGGCTATCTCCGCGCTCCCCGAGAAGATCGGACGGCGCGATCGACGGTATCCAGGAACTGGGGCCCGCATCGGGCGCTCCCGGGAGGGAGTCGCACGCGCTCGTCGTCAACGCGGAGAGGACGAGGATGAACGGAAACGCGACGCGAGCTCGGAGCACGGTTACTGCCCACCCTCATCGGAGGTGAGGTCGACATAAAAGCGGTGCACATCATCGCAATAGGCGTCGATTTCCCTCTGCGCCGCCCTGATGTCGGAGGTTACCCACATGTATCGAGTCGCGATGTACGTGCTCAATTCCTCACGCTCGCTGGCGCACTCGTTCGAGCCGAAGGCGACGTCAGTGAAGAGCAACTCGTTGTCTTGGGCTACCGCTCGACTGTGAGCGAGGTCGGTGATCGTGTTGAGGTTGCCCTGGACGTCCGTTGTCAAGCCCTCGACCTCGACGCGAAGGAGCTCGACGCTAGCCTGTTCGGACGAAAGGGTCGCGGAGAGGTTCTGCGTCGTCGACCTCATGCTGGCCGCTTCGATAGCCCACAGGGTCGCGATCAACACCAAGTAAGCCGCCACCACTCCCGTGGTCAACGTCAGGATGAGCCAGCCGCGTTTCATGGTCATTACCCCCAGCCTTCTGGGACCAGGCGGTTCAGGTCAGCCAAAGCCGCGTCGCACCGAGCGGAGAGTTCCAGTTTGGTGGAAGCCAAGGTGGAGGCGGAGGACACCCAGTATCGGGCGACGAGGTTTTCCCAGTCGAGGGCGCATTGGTCGAGCCGTTCCGCGACGGCGGCGATTTCCGTCGTTCTTTCGAGCACCGGCGTGGTGTCGGTGGTCAGCGAGTCAATCCACGACAACCCCTGGGTTTTTTGTTCGGTCAAGATTTCCCTTTCGAGGTTGAGGCTCTCCTCGTTTGCCCGGACGACGGCAACCTGGTGCCCGAGGTCGGTGGCCTCGGCCCGCAGGGATTCCACTTCCGTCCGCCACGCCGCGATTCCGAACCACGAACCCAAGGCAAGCCCCGCGAACACGGTGGATAGAACGATGGCGGTGACGCGCCCTCGAGGGTGGTCGGGAGGAGAGGCGGCTTCCGGTTCCGCTTCGATCGCTGCCGGGGTGGGGCGCGGTTCCCACACCGGCTGGCCATCCGGTTGGAAGGTCACGGCGACTCCCTTGTCCTCGATGCGTTCGCGGCCCCGCAAAGCTACAAATACCCGTCGATCACATTACCGGCTCCCGGCGTCCGCTACCGGGCGAGCGTACGGCCACCTAGCATGTTGCGGATTCCGGGATGAGCGCGGGGAGTTCTTCCAGCAGGGTCCGCAGGGTCGAGACCGGAATCATGAAACTCTGGGGGAGCGTCGTGCTGGTTCCGTAGATGACGCCAACCACCTCACCGTCGGCGTTCACAACGGGTGCTCCCGACATCCCCGGTTCTAGTGCGGCCGTTACCCCGAAAGCGGGGCCGACCTCGGGATCGACATCCTCCGGTTCGTTGGTGATGACAATGGCGCTCGTCGTCGTCAGGCGACCCCCCTCGGGGTATCCGATGATCGTGACCGCATCGGAGACGCTGGGATCCGTGGCCGCGAGCATCGCGAAGGGGCTGAGGGACTCCTCAACGTGAACGATTGCCAGGTCGGCAACGGTCGTTGTGCCGGTGGCGGTTGCCGAGAAGGTTCTGCCGTCGTACGTCGAGATTTCCAGGAGCCGAGAGCCTTCCACGACGTGACGAGCGGTGACAAGGGTGTGGTCGTCGACGGCAAAGCCCGTGCCGATCATCAGGCCCTGACACTCGATGTTCCTGACTCGTACCGTCATCCGTTGTGCCGCGTCGAAACCGTACGGCGAGAGGAGATTGGCGTCCAGGCTCGCCGATGGGGAGGCCGTGGGGAGGAAGTCGGTTGGGTACGGGCCGGGCGGCGCGGGAAGTACGCCACATCCAGCGAGGACCAGGGCGGCGATTCCGGTGGCGATGGCGCGCATGGCGTCTAGTCCGTCAGCGCGTTCTGGAAGGAGTCGTTCGCACCCTGGGCGCTATCGCAAATCACATTGACGCTTGCCTCGAATGCCGCGACCTCTCCAGGATCGTACGACCCCGGATTCTTGAGGTAGACGACGAGTTTGTCCATCTCGCTGACGCAACGATCGAGCGCGGTTGCCACCGCACCTCCCTGGATGGACAACTCCTGGTACAGGGCGATCTGTTGTTGCGCGTACGCGGCGGCATCGCCCTCTTGGGCCTTTTCGTCCGCAAGCTCGATCAGGCGGGTTTGGGCGGTGTCGAGTTGGTCGTTGAGTCCGTCGATCTGCGCTTGGAGGTCCACCACCTGAGAGCGTGTCTCCGTCAGCCGTTCGGAGAGGCCGTGGGCTTCGTCGGAGAGGTCGTTCGCCCTCGTCTGCCACTGGTTGTTGATACCCCAGAGGTAGACGGAAAAGCCAATGCCCAGGACGGCCAGACCAGCAGCGCCACCGGCGAGGAGCCTCCACCGTTTGCGCTCGGACAGGGGGATGCGGTCGAGGATGTGAGTGGCCGCCGTCACGGGAGTGAGGACGGTCGTTTCGTCGTTGGCCGGTCCTCGTCGGAACGGGATTCCGCTCGTCTCCGGGCGAGGCGCGTCGGGGTCCGTTGGGGGATGCCCCGGACCCGCGGAGGGAGGGGCGTAGAGGGGATTGGGGTTCGATGGCGGGCGGACGGGGTCACCGCTCGGCGGAGAGGGGGGACTGGTCATGACAGGGCTCCTGTGTCGTGCCCCCTCGAGGCGTCGGCGAGGCCCCGTACCACGCGGGACGTCCGCGTCGTGCCCTCGGCGGAGGCTTGGTCGTCCATGATGCTATTCTTGCCTATTGACCGGCGGCGGGCTTCCCGTCGCACGCAAGTGGAGTTCACCTCCCACCCTTGGCCTTGGGGGCCGGGGTTCGGTCTGGGCGGCGCCTTGGCGTGCGCCCGGATTCGGTGGCCTCTGCTGGCATTCTGGCAGGGGCCTTTGCTTTTGCCTTACGGTGGACGTGCGACAAAGGAGAAGACATCAGCGAACCGCGCATCAATGAGCGCATCCGGGTGGGAGAGGTCCGACTCGTCGGGCCCGAAGGCGAGCAGGTTGGCATCGTTCGCATCGAGGACGCACTCCGGCTCGCCCAGGAGGCCGATCTCGACCTCGTTGAGGTTGCCCCCGAGGCCCGCCCCCCGGTCGCGAAACTCATGGACTATGGGAAGTTCAAGTACGAGGCTGCGGTCAAGGCGCGTGAAGCGCGTCGAAACCAGGCGAACATGGTCATCAAGGAGATCCGTTTCCGCCTCAAGATCGACGCCCACGACTACGCCACCAAGCAGGGGCATGTTGAGCGCTTCCTCAAGGCGGGAGACAAAGTCAAGGTGACCATCATGTTCCGGGGTCGCGAGCAGTCGAGGCCGGACGCCGGGCGTCGGCTCCTCCAAAAACTTGCGGACTCCATGGCGGAACTATCCGTCATCGAGCACGCCCCCGTGCTCGAGGGGAGAAACATGTCCCTGACGCTTTCCCCGCTGAGGAAGAAGTCGGAAGCGCGGGACGAGGCCCGTCGGGAGTTGGAGGCACGACGAGCGGCGGAGGAAGCGGAGCGTCTCGCCCGTAAGGCGAGCAAGGCCGCGACTCCTGGTCAGAAGACCTCGACCGCATCGGCGAAGGTCAAGGCCCCAGCCACCCCTAAGACGTCGGCGGCGAAAAAGAGCACCGCCGCCCCCAAGGCTTCGGCTGTGGCGAAGTCAACCAAGGCGCCGGCATCCACTAAAGCCAGCACGGCGGGCGAACCGCCAGAAGAGACGTCGGGCGAGTAGCCCGAAAGAGATCACGCTTCGCCCACATGGGCGGGGCCGAGCACGAGGAGAGACGGCACGATGCCGAAATTCAAGACGCATTCTGGCGCCAAGAAGCGCTTCAAGATCACCGGGACGGGCAAGGTCATGCATGACCACGCCATGAACGTCCACAAGTTCCAGGAGAAGTCCGGGTCGCGCAAGCGGCGCGTCTCCGTGGATGCCGTGCTCGCGGCCCCCGACGCCAAGCGAGTCAAGAAGCTTCTGGGCAAGTAGCCCCCGATCAACGTTAAGGAGTACTGAAGTGGCACGCGTCAAGCGGGCGGTAAACGCCCATAAAAAGCGCCGGACAACCCTGGAGAGGGCCAGCGGATACCGTGGCCAGCGTGGGCGGCTTTACCGGAAGGCGAAGGAGCAGGTCCAGCACTCGCTCGTCTACGCCTACCGTGACCGCCGCAAGCGCAAGAGCGATTTTCGCAGATTGTGGATTACGCGCATCAACGCGGCGGCCAGGGCGAACGACATCACGTACAACCGATTCATCCAGGGCCTCAAGGCCGCGAAGGTGGATGTCGATCGACGGATGCTCGCCGAACTTGCCGTGAACGATGAGGCGGCGTTCACCGCCCTCGTCGGCGTCGCGAAGAAGGCGCTGCCGAAGGACGTCAACGCGCCCGCCGCGTAACCGGCGATGACACGCCCCGTCGGCCCCACCCTGGCGGTTACGCTCTCGAACCCGAGGGCGGACCGCGTCAGGCACGTGAGGGCCCTGGCGGGGCGTTCCGCACGCGCGAAGGAGGGGTGTTTCCTCGTCGAGGGGCCTCAGACCGTTCGCGAAGCCGTGCGATTCGCGGCTTCTCGGGTTCGGGAGGTTTACGTTTCCTCGGATGCCGCCGTGCGGTACCCCGAAATCCCGTCGGAGGCACTCGCGGCGGGGTTGAGGGTTCACGGGTGTACCCCTGAGGTGGTCATGGCGATGAGTGGGGATGCCCAGGGTGTCCTCGCCGTCGTCGAGGTGTCGACGCCTTCGATCGCGGAGGCGCTCGCCACGGGTGTTCGCCTCGTCGTCATCCTCAACAACGTGAGGGATCCCGGGAACGTTGGGACCATCATTCGTGTGGCGGACGCAGCCGGGGCGAACGCGGTCATTCTGGCCGGTGAGTGCGTCGATCTTCACTCTCCCAAGGTGGTCCGGGCGAGTGTCGGTTCCCTGTTCCACCTTCCCGTCGTTGAGGACGTTGTCCTCGCCGACGCGATTACGGCGACCCACGACGCCGGGATGACGGTATGGGCGGCTTCCGGTTCGGCAGAAGACGACCTTTTCTCGCTCGCTCGTGACCCTGGAGCGCCCCTAGCGGAGCCTATCGCTTGGGTTTTTGGAAACGAGGCGTGGGGTTTGCCCGTGGATGACCTGGGCCGTGCGGATCGCGCGGTGAGCATCCCACTCTTCGGCGCGGCCGAATCCCTCAACGTCGCGGCGGCCGTTGCCGTGGCACTCTACTTCTGTGACTACTCGCGCTCTCGCGGCCCGGAAGCCTAGGGGCGCGGCCACGTGAGAAAGGCGTTCGCCCGAAAGAAGCCCAGGGGGGAAACACGGCGACCCCGGTTCCTTGTCGTCGGAGCCGTGATCCTCGGGATCCTGTTGCTGCAGTTGGTGGCCGTCGCCGTAGCGGGGGTTTCCGCGCGGCACGATTCCGAGGCGACCACCCGGGATCTGTTTGGATTCGTCGGAGACGCAACGGTCGAGAGGGTTCTTCGTTTCGTCGAACCCGCCGCCAGCTTGACGGAGGAGATCGTGGCGTCCATCGAGAACGGGGACCTTGTCGGCAATCCGGAGACCGTAGCCAACCTACTGGTGGAGCGCTTCCAGTTTCGCGGGGACGTGTATGGGGCCTACATTGGCTACCCCGATGGTTCGTACGTGCTCGCCCGG
>CAZMCU010000039.1:11807-16068 GCA_964564915.1 uncultured Demequinaceae bacterium
GGCCACTACTGGGACAAGTTTCGCGGTCTACGGTACGGACGGTCCGTATGTCACGTTGGAGCGCTCCTTCCCGACGAACTCCGGTATCCGATGGACCCTGTACCTTCGCGCCCCCCAGGGTGACCTCTCGACGAGTGTCGGAGGGTTCGAGCGCACCATGCTGTGGTTGACGTTCCTCATTGCCGTCTTGGTCGCCGCGGCCGCATTCACGCTGTTCCGAGTTCGGGAACCCCTCGGAGAACTACACCACCGCGCGGGAACGGACGACCTGACGGGCCTTGCGAACCGTCGTCGCCTTTTCGAAGAGGGGGCCGATCTTGTTCGATCTGCTCACGAATCGGGCTCGCCCGTGTGTGTCGCGATGTTCGATCTCGACGATTTCAAGAGCGTGAACGACGACTTTGGCCATGAGGTTGGGGACGATGTGCTCCGCGAGGTCGCCGTGAGCCTCTATACCGCAAGCCGTGAGCGCGATCTCGTCGCTCGGCTTGGGGGTGATGAATTTGTGACGGTCATGCGGGTCGCGAGCGCGGAGGCGGCGAGACGTGCCGTCGAGCGGTCGCGCACGGGCGTGAAGGTCGCGCTGGGTTCCACCTTCCCCGAGTTGCGCGGCCTCGGGGTGACCGTGGGGTTCTCGGTGAGCGACGACGGTCACCAGGATCTCGGGACCTTGATCCATGAAGCCGACCTCGCACTGATCAAGGGAAAGCGGCACGACAAAGGAATTGCCTACCCCTCGGTTCGGGGCAAGGCTGCGCGGTCGGGACAGGACCAACGATAGACTTTCGGCGAGCCATCGATCCCGAAAGGTCAGCATGCCCGACTCCGACGCCATCTCCCCGCTCGACGCGGGCGCGGTCGCGCGCGCGGTGGATGCGGCTATCGCGGCCTTTCGGGAGGCGGAATCCCTTGAGCAACTGAAGGAGGCGCGCCTCGCACACACGGGGGATAAGGCACCGCTGACGTTCGCGAATCGGGCGATCGGCGGCCTTGACCCAGCCGACCGGGCAAAGGCGGGTCAGGCGCTCGGCGGGGCGAGGGTGCGCATCGGGGAGGCGCTGTCCACGAGACAAGCCGAACTCGAGGAGATCCGCAACCAACGCGTCCTGATCGAGGAGCGTGTTGACGTCACCCTTCCGGTTGAGCGAACCCCTCGTGGGGCCCGCCACCCGCTTGAGACGCTTCAGGAGCACATGGCCGACGTTTTCATCGCGATGGGATGGGAAGTGGCCGAGGGGCCGGAGGTCGAAACGGAATGGCACAACTTCGACGCCCTCAACTTCGATCCCGACCACCCTGCTCGGGCGATGCAAGACACGTTCTTCATCGAACCGCACGAGTCGGGACTCCTCCTTCGCACCCACACGTCACCCGTCCAGGTGCGCGCCCTCCTAGAGCGAGACCTGCCCATCTACGTTGTCTGCCCCGGAAAGACCTTCCGTACGGACGAGCTCGACCCGACCCATACCCCGGTTTTCCACCAAATCGAGGGCCTCGCGGTCGACAAGGGCCTGACGATGGCCCACCTCAAGGGAACCCTCGATCACCTGGCGCGGGCCATGTTCGGAGCCGATGCGACCACGCGCCTCCGCCCGTCGTTCTTCCCGTTCACGGAGCCCTCCGCGGAGATGGACCTGCGGTGCTTCGTCTGCCACGGGGACGACGCGGCATGCCGAACGTGTAAGGGGACCGGCTGGATCGAGTGGGGTGGGTGTGGCATGACGCACCCGAACGTCTTGCGATCGGCGGGCGTGGATCCCGACGTGTACACCGCTTTCGCGTTCGGCATGGGCATCGAGCGGACGATGATGTTCCGCCACGGAGTCACCGACATGCGGGACATGGTCGAGGGAGATATGCGGTTCTCACGCCAGTTCGGGATGGAGGTCTAGATGCCTTTCATTCCGCTGGGTTGGTTGAGGGAGATCGTCGATGTCGTCCCCGGATCCTCCGCAGAGGACATCGCCGCCGCACTCGTGCGCGTCGGGCTGGAAGAGGAGGGCATCCACGGTTCGGGAGTCACCGGCCCCCTCGTCGTCGGTAAGGTGCTCTCGATTGACAACGAGTCGCAATCCAACGGCAAGACCATCCGGTACTGCCGGGTCGACGTCGGGCCCGACCTCAACGATCCCGCGGGTCCAAGCGCGACCGAGAAGGGCCAGGAGTTCCCCGCGAGCCGCGGAATCGTGTGCGGGGCCCACAACTTCGAGGTGGGGGACCTCGTTCCCGTCGTTCTCCCCGGGGCCGTTCTTCCCGGACCGTTCCCGATCACCGCGCGCAAGACCTACGGGCACATTTCCGATGGCATGATCTGCTCCGAGCGCGAACTGGGGCTTGGGGAGGATCACAGCGGGATCATTGTCTTGACGCGCATGGGGTTTGCGGCCAAGGCACTTCAACCCGGCCAGGACCTGATCGACCTCCTGCGGCTCGGGGACCAGTCCCTGGAGATCTCCGTTACCCCCGATCGCGGATACTGCTTCTCGATGCGTGGGGTCGCGCGCGAGTATTCGCACTCGACGGGAGAGGAGTTCCACGATCCCGCCGCCGCGGTCACGGTATCGCCGGTCGGTTCGACGCCGGGTGGCTTCCCGATCGAGATCGACGACCAGGAACCCATCCGGGCGCGCGTGGGTTGCGATCGGTTTGTCGCGCGCGTGGTGAGGGGCATCGACGCGACGGCCCCCACCCCGGCCTGGATGCAGAGGCGTCTCATTCAGTCGGGCATGCGTCCCATCCGTCTCGCCGTCGACGTCACCAACTACGTCATGCTCGAACTCGGCCAACCCATTGGTATTTACGACGCGGGAAAGGTTGATGGGCCCATCGTCGTCAGGCGCGCCAAGGCCGGCGAGACGGTGAGGACCCTCGATGGCCAGGACCGCACCCTGCACCCGGAGGACCTGGTCATCACGGATTCGCCCGGGCTGGAAAAGGGCGCCAAGAAGGGGTCTCGCGTTCTCGCGTTTGCGGGGGTCATGGGTGGCGAGTCGTCGGAAGTCTCGGATACGACGACCGAGGTTCTGATCGAAGCCGCGCACTTCGACCCCGTGACCATCGCTCGGACCATGAGGCGGCACCGGCTGGCCTCGGAGGCGAGTAAGCGTTTCGAGCGGGGCGTCGATACGGCCATGCCACCGATCGCCGCCCAGCGGGTCGTCGACCTCATCGTCGAGTATGGGGGAGGTGTCGCCGATCCGGAGTCTACGGACATCGACGACACCCCCGATCCCGTTGCCATCTCCATGCGGGAGGATTTCCCCGACCGTATCGTCGGCGTCGAATACGCCCCGGGCGAGGTGCTCGCGACCCTCCTCTCGATTGGGTGCGGCGTGATGGAGAAGAGCGGGAAACTTGCGGTGGTTCCCCCGAGTTGGCGGCCCGACCTGCGCGCGCCAATCGATCTCGTCGAGGAGGTCGCGCGGCTTCACGGATACGCGGAACTCCCGTCCGTCCTGCCCCTTGCGCCACCCGGGCGCGGGTTGACCCACGCCCAGAGGGTGCGTCGCAGTGTCGCCCGCGCGCTCGCCGCGCGCGGCCTGACCGAGGTGCTTACCTATCCGTTCATCTCGGAGCAACGGCTCCACGACATGATGGTCGGCGGACCCGAGGATTGGCGTCGCAAGACCATCCGGCTAGCCAATCCGCTCGACGAGGCCAAACCGTTTCTCCGCACCACGGTCCTCGAAACGATCTTCGACGCCGCAGCGGTCAATATGTCCCGTGGGGTAACAAACATGGCGATCTTTGAGATTGGGCATGCGTACCTCAACGAGGGGACGGGCGTCGCCCCCCGCCCGCACGTGACGAAGCGGCCGACCCCCGCCCAGATCGCCGAACTCGACCGGGCGCTCCCGGCTCAGCCTCTGCAGGTGGTCGGGCTCTTCTACGGGAACCGATTGCGGCACTCGTGGGACACGAGGCCCGTGCCCTATGACTGGACCGATGCGGTTGCGGCGGCGATGGAGGTTGCGCGAGCCGCCGGGCTCACGTTCGACTTATCGCCCGGTGAGGCGACGCCGTTCCATCCCGGACGGACCGCCAAGTTGACCCTCAAGACGGGGCCGGGCAAACGGGCTCAGTGCGTCGCGTACGCGGGCGAGTTGCACCCGAAGGCGATCGAGAACTTCGGGTTGCCCGCTCGGTCGTGTGGGTTTGCGGTCTCCCTCGACCCGGTCATCGAGGCGTCGAAGGATGTGCTGGTGCACGCCGTTCCCGTGCCGACCACGCCGCTCGCGAAGGAGGACTTCGCGTTCATCGT
>CAZMCU010000040.1:0-14825 GCA_964564915.1 uncultured Demequinaceae bacterium
CCTAGACCGGGAGACGTGAGGGGAGCGCGTCGTCGGGTGCCTCGCCGAACGTCTCCGTGAGGTCGCGCGGGATGAATGCCGTACGCGTGGGCCAGGCCCCCGTCACCCGGTCCATGCGGAACCACCGGCCGCCGTTACGCAGGTGGCACCACGCCAGCACATACCAGTGGCCACCGGTGCGCGCGAACGCCATGGGTTCGATGGTGCGCTCGGTCTCCGCGCCGGACGCGTCAGCGTACGTGATGCGTACTTGGGTGAGGGTGCGGAGTGCGTCGTCGAGCACACTGGCGCTAGCGGGGCGGGACTCGGCTGCGTCACGCCGCATCCACACGCGCTCGGCGGTGGATGCGGCAAGCTCACGTTGCTCGGGCGACATGGCAGAGACAAGTTTGGTGAGCGCAGACCTGCCCTCGGCGCAAAACGGCATCTGGGGTTCCGCGACGAGCGCGATGGCGATCGCGGCGGCCTCCCCGGCCGTGAGCGGCACGGGCGACACGTGCGTGGCAGGCAGCATCTGATATCCACCACCCCGGCCCTCGAACGACACGAGCGGGATGCCCGACGCGAAAAGCGCCGCCATGTCACGCTTGATGGTGCGAGTCGAGACCTCGAACTCTCGCGCGAACCACGACGTGGTGCGACCCTCGGAGCCGGAGGCTCGCAAGGTCTCGGCGATGGCGAACATTCGCTCCGTGCGGTTCATGACATCACCCTAGAAACGGTGACAATACGGTGTCAAGGAGCCACTCTAGCGTGAGAGCACCAACAACGAAAGGTAATGATCATGGCTCACGTAGTTCTCTTCCACTCGGCGCTTGGCAAGACTCAGCACGTGGAGGACTGGGCGAAGGCGATCGAGACCGCCGGCCACACGGTTACGGTTCCGGATCTGTTCGACGGCGAGACGTTCGAGGACCTCGCAGACGGCGTCGCCAGGCGTGACGAGATTGGCATTCCGGAACTGTCGCAGCGCGCGTTCTCTGCGGTCGCGGAATTGCCGAAGGACATCGTCTACGCTGGCTTTTCAATGGGCGCGGCGTCGGCTCAGGCGCTCGCGTTCATGCGGCCGGGCGCGCGGGGCGCGATCCTCATGCATGCGTGCCTGCATCCGCAGATGCTCGGCATCGACGCGTGGCCAGCGAAGCTCGTGGTTGACGTCCACTGGGCGACAGGTGACCCGTGGGTCGAGTCCAGCGCGATCGACGCGCTTGAGGAGATCGCGCCAACGGGCTCGCTGCGACGGCATGAGTACACGGGCGACGCGCACCTGTTCGGGTTCGAGGGCTATCCGGAGTACGTCGAGGCGCATGCGACGCGCATGCGGGCCAGCGTGCTGGAGACCCTCGCGGCGCTCGAGGAACGGATCGAGCGCCCGCACGGCGAGCGCTAGGCGGTCTCCGCGACGTCGGACACGTGATCCAGGACCGGGTAGGCCGGTTCGTTCGGGCGGCCCGTCGTCTCCCGGATGCGGAGCGAGGGCGTGATGATGATGTTGTGGGTCGGCCGGTCGGAGTCTCGAAGCCGCTCCACGATGAGGTTCATCGCGGCCCGTCCGAGGGAGGTGCGGGGCGGGCGGACAGCGGTGAGCCGGGGAGTGAAGAGTCCCGCGACCTCGTCGTCGTAAGCGACGACGGAGAGGTCCCCCGGCACGCTGAGTCCGCGGATCTCGCATCGCTGGGTGATTGAGGCGGCCGCCTGGTCGGCGTGGACGAGCAGGGCGGTCGTGCCGGTCTCGACGCATTGGTCAAGGATGAGGTCGACCGTTGCGCCCCAGGACGACTCGCGCGAGTCGGGCACGGTTGCGTCAACCACGTCGAGGTCGTCGAGCCCGAGCTCTTGACGGGTCATCAACCATCCGTGACGGATGTGCGGCGCGGTCGGACTGTCGCCGCTGAGAACGAGCCCGATACGGCGATGCCCGAGCGATGCGAGGTGGTGTACGGCGATCGCGGCGCCCTGGGCGTGGTCGGAAACGACGGACTCCACCGTCGTGTGAAGCGGGCCCACGGTCGCCGTCCGCTCCACGAGGACGATCGGGATACCGGAGGCGACGAGGGCTTCCAGCGCCTCGGCGGAGTGTGTCGCGCGCATGTTCGGCGCCAGGATCAGGCCCGCGGCGTGAGCGCGGTGGAGCAGGTAGTCGACGTGGGGAAGGGTGTCGTCCGCCTCGTACGAGGATCCGCGCAGGACAACAGTGAGTCCGTGCTTGGCGGCCTCCCGCTTCGCGCCCTCGATGACGTCGGGCCAGTAATAGTCGAGCGACGGAACAAGCATGCCGATCTGGCGGGATCGTGCGGGGACGTCCTCGGAGTCGCCCTCCTGGTCGGCGCTGCGTCCCTGGACGAGCATCGCGCCTCCATGAACACGGCGGAGGATGCCCTCCTTCTCGAGTTGCGCGATGTCACGACGGATCGTCGCGGGGGTGACACCGGTCAATTCGGTGAGTTCCGACACGCGAACGGCGCCGTCGCGCTGAAGTGCCTTGAGGATCGACTCGCGTCGTATCTCGCCGAGCGGGGACGACTTGGTCGTGTCGGTCACCGTCGCTCCCTCGATCGCTTGTGCATCATTGGCTCCCAATGCTATCCGTTCTGATCGTTTTCAGTCGCTTCCATCGGACACGATTCCGAGGCGTTACCCTCGGCGTCGTGTTCCATAATGATCGTATCGTATCGAACATTACGCATTGATAACGAGTATTGACATTGATGGACATGACCGTTTCAATAGGAACGGTCATGACCACGACACCGTTCGGCAACCATATCGGCGGTGTCCTCTCCTCGGACGGAGCAACGAGACTTTGTTCGACTCGACGTACGACTTGAGATTTCGCGGAGGTCCACGTTGATTGGTCCTACCGTGTCCCAACGTTCCGCGCGCGAACGCCTCGCAGTGAGCGCGGGGGCCATCCTGGAAGCAGCGATGGCGCGCGGAAGCGTCGGGCACGCCCTGATCCGCTACGAGGGTCCCGTCGGCGGATACGGGCGTGCTATCGACGGCCTTGAGGGATTCGCGCGGACCTTTCTCCTCGTGGGTTTCCTGCTCAAGGGATCGGAGGGCGCCCGCGGCTGCGACGCGGCGGAGTGGTACGCCGAGGGGCTCGCCGCGGGCGTCGATCCGGACTCGCCCGAGCGGTGGACGCGGCTCGACGAGCACCCACAGGCGAAGGTCGAAGCGGCGTCGATCGCGCTCGTCCTCGACATGACCCGCCCGTGGATCTGGGACACCTTGTCCGACTCCACGCGTCAGCACGTGATCGACTACCTCAGTCCCGCCGTCGGCGACCAGACGTACCCGCGCATTAACTGGGTGTGGTTCCGCCTCGTCGTGCAAACCTTCCTCAAGTCTGTCGACGGTCCCTTCTCCATCGACGACATGGAGGCGGACCTCGCTACCCACGACGCGTTTGCCCGCGAGGGTGGCTGGCTCACCGACGGTGAGGAGCGCGCCTTCGACCACTACACGGGGTGGGCGCTTCACCTCTACCCGACGCTCTGGGCCCAGATGGCCGGAGCCGGGGATCTCGCCGCATCGCGGGGCACCGTCGACCGCGACCGACTCGATCGGTACCTCAGCGATGCCCTCGCCCTCATCGGCGCCGACGGCTCCCCGCTCCTCCAGGGTCGGAGCCTCACGTACCGATTCGCGGCAGCCGCGCCGTTCTGGGTCGGCGCGATCGCCGGCGTCCCGAGTCACCGACCAGGCGCGCTCCGTCACGCGGCTCTCGCCATCATCGACCACTTCGCCCGGCACGGGGCACCTTCCGACGGCGTGCTCAGCGTCGGATGGCACCAACCGTGGCCCGCGCTCGCCCAGGCGTACTCGGGTCCCGGGTCGCCCTACTGGGCGAATAAGGGAATGCTCGGCCTCGCGCTGGGCCCGCAGCATCCCGTTTGGACAGACGACGATGTCCCTCTCCCCGTCGAGAGCGCCGACACTCTTCGTGCCGTCGTGGCACCCGGGTGGATCGTGTCGGGCACGCGCGCCGACGGAATCGTGCGTGCAATCAACCACGGAACCGATCATGCGCGTGAAGGCGACCGATGTGCGGACTCCCCGCTCTACGCGCGGCTCGGCTACTCGACGGCCACGGCTCCTCTTCTCGACGAAACGAGTTGGATCCGACCACTCGATCAGTGCGTATGCCTCGTCGACGACGATGGCAACGCGACCCACCGCTCCGGTATGCGCACCCTGGAGGTGCGCGTCGATGGCGAGGAACATGCCGCCATCGGAGTCGCGGCGTCGACTTCGCTCGTCCACTGGGTGGAGCAGGACCCGACGCAGGAGCGCCACGGGTCCGGCTTCACGGGCCGGGCAACGGATGCCGGGACCGTGACGGTGATATCGCTCGTGCGGGGCCGGTACGAGGTTCGGCTCGCCACCGTGTCCGACCTCACCGAAGCGGGACGGGCTCGAGCCCACAGTATCCATCTCGGTGGCTGGCCGATCTCCGGAGATGAGCCGATCGTCGTCTCCATCGACGCATCGCGCCTACCGGTCGTCTCGGTGAGCTCCGATCGCATTGTCTCCCGTGTCTACGCGTCCGCTACCGACGCGAAAGCGTCGACCACCTCCATCACAGAGGCGAGTCCGCTCGGTCAAACAGCAATCGTTCCGTGGCTTCTCATGCCGGTACCGGAAGGGAGGTGGGTGAGTTGCATGGTCGAACTTTCAGGCATTTCGATCGGCGACCCGCCCTCATCCATTCCGACGGCAGCGGCGTCCTACGACGCGGAGATGCGAGGGAACGAGGTGACGGTGACGTGGCCCGATGGCGTACGCACGGTCACAACGCTCATGCCATCTTTCCCGCTTCCGGAATCGATGGGGAATGGGAAATGAAAAGGGACGGTCCGACGAGTCGGGCCACTACTGAAGTAATAGGAGATGCAATGAAGCAATCATGGAAGTGGGGGGCGGTCCTAGTTGCGGCCGCATCCCTGGCGCTGTCGGGCTGCTCCAGCAGTTCGGACGAAGCAAGCGCGACGCCGACGAATACGCCAGAGCCCGTCACCCTGACGATGGCCGCCTGGCTCCTCGACTCGACGCCCGAGTTCAAGACGTTGACAGACGCGTTCCACGCGCAGAACCCCAACGTCACGATCGAACTCGTCGAGTACGTGGCCGGCAACGATTACGACACCCAGATGATCGCGGACCTCGCCGCAGGCACGGCTCCGGACCTCTACATCCTCAAGAACCTGAGGAATTTCTACACCTACCAGGACGGCGGGCAGCTCATGGACGTGTCCGACGTTGCCTCAGGATTGGATGCCAACTCGAAGGGTGTATCGAACTACGTCGTCGACGGGAAGACCTGGGCGATCCCGTATCGCCAGGACTCGTGGTACCTGTACTACGACAAGGATCTGTTCGATCAGGCTGGTGTCGCCTACCCGGACGGCACGTGGTTGTGGGCCGACTATGTCGCAGCCGCCGAGGATCTCTCCACGGCCCTCGGTAGCGACGTCTACGGCGCCTACTTGCACCGTTGGCAGTCGTGTGTCCAGGGCTTGGCGAGTGCTCAGAGCCCCGGTTCCGACATCCTTAGCGGCGACTTCGGATACATGGAGCCGTTCTATGACCGGGCGGTATTGATGCAGGACGACGGATCGGTGGTGCCTTTCAACACCTCGAGCACGAACTCGCTGTCCTACCAGGCCGAGTTCGGCCAGCAGCGCGCCGCAATGACGATCATGGGCAGTTGGTTTGTTGCCGCCTATCTCCAGCAGGTCAAGACCGGTGACGCGAACGCGTTCGAGTGGGGCATCGCTCCGGTGCCGCAGTCGTCGTCAGCCGCGACCGCCAACCCGATCACGTTCGGGGACCCGACGGCGATCGGCATCAACCCGAAGATCGACCCCGCCAAGGTGGAAGCGGCGAAGCAGTTCCTTGCGTTCGTCGCGAGCGAGGGTGGAGCCATCGCTCTCGCGGACATCGGTATCACGCCGGCGTTCTTCAACGACGCGGTGACGGACGCCTACTTCGCTGGTGAGGGTATCCCGGGTGACGACCTGTCGCGGTTCACGTTCAGCACGCACGACACGAAGCCGGAGAACCCGGTCTCGGCGAACACCGCCGCGATTCAGTCCATCCTGGGCGACATGCACACGGCGATCATGTCCGAGAGTGCTTCGGTCAAGGACGCGATCGCTGAGGCGGAACGACGCGCTCGGGACGAGGTCCTCAACAACTAGTAACAATTGAGGGGCAAGTCGTACCCTCATGCACGAAGGCCTGGTGCGCGGTGCTTGCACCGCGCACCAGGTTGCCCGAGAGCGTCTCTGGAGAATCCCATGTCTAGTGTCACCGTGCGACGGTTAGCCCCTCCCACTCCACCGAAGCGGGAGTCATCGCGTACGAGCAAAGCGAGGAAGTCGCTCGTCGGTTGGATGTTCATTCTGCCGAACTTCATTGGATTTGCGGTCCTCACGCTCATCCCGGTTTTCGTGCTGTTCTACATGGCGTTCACGAAGTGGAACATATTCGGCGGCTCGGAATGGATCGGGTTCGACAACTTCACACGCCTGTTCGGTGACAGGAGCTTCTACAAGGCTCTGGAAAACACGCTCTATTACACCGTGCTGCACGTTCCGCTGACGCTCGCCGTGTCGCTGGGCCTCGCACTCCTTCTCAATACCAAGCTCCGCGGCGTCGCGTTCTTCCGCACGGCAGCCTTCTTCCCGTACATCACGTCGATCGTCGCGATCGCGGTCGTGTGGAACATGCTCTTCAGCCCTGACAAAGGCCTCATCAATCAGGCACTGACGTCCGTCGGGATCGACAACCCTCCCGGATGGACCACATCGACAACGTGGGCGATGCCAGCGGTCATCATCGTCGGGACGTGGCGCGAGGCGGGCTACTACATGCTCCTGTTCCTCGCTGGTCTGCAGACGGTGCCGAGGGAACTCTACGAGGCGGCGATTACCGACGGTGCGAATGCGTGGCAGCGATTTAGGTATGTCACCCTCCCGTGCCTGCGTCCGACGACGTTCTTCATCTCCATCATCCTGGTGATCCAAAGTCTGAAGGTCTTCGATCTCGTCCTCGTCATGACGAATGGTGGGCCGGGGCAGTCGACTCTCGTCCTCGCCCAATTCGTGTATAACCAGGGATTCGGCAATAACCAGTTCGGATACGGTGCGGCCGCCGCCGTGGTGCTGTTCATCATCGCCGTCGGGGTGACGATCACCCAGTTTGTCGTGAACCGCCAGAGGGAGAAGTGATGACATCCGCTCCCGCTCGTGTCGAACTACGAACCTCTCGCAGCCATCACCATCTGACGCGTAAACGTGGGTATTCCGTCTATCGCACCCTCGGCTACATCGCACTCATTGTCTCGTCGATTGCGATCTTCGTGCCGTTCGTATGGATGATTGTCTCGTCGCTCAAGAGGAACAACGATGTCTTCACCGTTCCCGTCCAGTGGATCCCCGACCCGGTTGTGTGGCACAACTACGCCGATATCTTCGTCAAAGCCGACATGGTCACCTGGATCCGGAACACGATGCTGCTCTCGGTGATCGTCGCATTCCTCCAAGTTCTCACGGGAAGCCTCGCCGGATACGGGTTCTCGAAGGGTCGTTTCCCCGGACGCAATGCGCTGTTTCTCGCTTACATCGCGACGATCGCGGTGCCATGGCCGGCGTACATGATCCCCCAGTTCATCCTTTTCTCGAAGTTGCACTTGGCGAACCACCTTTACTCGATCATCGCGTTACAGGCCTTCGGGGCGTTCGGGGTGTTCCTCATGAAGCAGTTCTTCGATACCGTCCCCGACGCACTCGTTGAAGCCGGCCGTCTCGACGGGCTCTCGGAGTTCGGCGTGTACCGGCGCATCATGTTGCCGTTGTCGATCCCCGCGATCGCGAGCCTCAGCCTCCTGATGTTCGTCACGACGTGGAACGACTACCTCGGGCCGCTGCTGTACCTGCGCAACCCGAGTATCTGGACGATCCAGGTAGGTTTGCAGCACTTCGTCGGGCAGTACAACAGCGATTTCGCTTTGATCATGACCGGCGCGGTGCTGTCCGTGCTGCCCGTCGCGATTCTTTTCGGACTGGGGCAGCGCTACTTCGTCGAGGGCATCGCTACCACCGGATTGAAGGGTTAGCACCGTGAAGGGCTTCTTCGAAGCGTTCATCCACGTCACCGGCCTGATCTATGCGGCGATGATGACGAATCTTCTCCTCGTGGTCGCCAACCTGCCGCTTGCCTTCCTCGTCGTGTTCACCGACGTCACTCGCGAGTGGCTACTGGTGCTCATGACGCTTCCCTTCCTCGCACCCACGCTGACGGCGTCGTTCGCTGTCTTCCGAGAGTCAACGGAGGAAGGCGGTACCACGGTCGTGCGCACCTTTCTACGCCAATGGTCGGCGCGATACTGGCGATCGTTCGGCGTGGGTTGGCTGGCAACCGCGGCGATATTCGTGCTGTTCGTCGACATCGCGGTCGTGTGGGGCCGGGAGGTCGGAGCCGTCGCGATACCCGTATTCGCAGTGTTTACGGTGCTCCTCGTCGCCACGACGCTCGCCGTGCTCGTCGCGATCGACCTTGACGTCGACGTGCGAGGGATCGAGTTGTGGAAGAGGTGTTTGTTCCTGGTCGTACGCCGCTGGTACTTCACGGCAATGTCGCTCTTCGCCCTCGCGCTCCTCCTCACGTTCGTCGTGGCGATGCCCGCGTTGGGCCTCGGCCTCGCTACGAGCCCGTTGCTGTATTTCGTGTGGACGAACATCGCGTACACCATTCTGCCGCGTCGTGTCTTGGCGGCGAGAAACGCGGTGGCGACGTGAAGGAGACCACTACTTATGGACGATGCGCGAACGAGACACGACCGATTCGACACGACGCGAGAGACCCAGTCGATGGATGCTGAACGACGGACGCTCGCGACGGATCGATGGGCAAACGCGGTCGAGACGGCGCTGACGACGATAGACGCGAATCTTGGGTTGTTCGCAGATGCCTTCCCCGATGACACGACGGTCGACGGAGTGTATCGGCTGCGGGAGCGCTGGGGCATGCCGGATGGGGCGAACGTCGGATGGACCACGAGTTTCTGGCCGGGGATGCTTTGGCTCGCGTACGAGGCGACGGGACGCGAGCGCTACCGCGACGCAGCGTCGCGATTCGTGAGGAGTTTCGTGCGACGCCTCGACGAGCGAGTCGACCTCGATACCCACGACCTCGGATTCCTGTACACGCTCAGCTGTGTTGTCGCCTGGCGCCAGACCGGCGATCGGGTCGCCCGCGACGCCGCGCTAACCGCCGCTAACTTTCTTGCGAACCGATTCCTTGAGCCTGCCGGGATCATTCAGGCGTGGGGAGATCTCAGCAATCCGGAGCAGCGCGGTCGCACGATCATCGACAGCCTGATGAACACGCCTCTGCTCTTCTGGGCGGCCGCAGAGTCGGGCGAAGAGCGGTTCCGCACCATCGCGGTGCGTCACGCGCAACAGTTGCGGGATCATATCCTGCGCGACGAGGGGTCGACCTTCCACACCTTCTACTGGGACCCAGAGACGGGAGAACCCCTACGGGGGGCGACGGAGCAGGGGCACGACGACGATTCGTGCTGGGCGCGCGGGCAGGCTTGGGGGATCTACGGGTTCGCGATCAACTACCGGCTCTCGGGCGACGTGTCGCTACTCGATGCGTCTCGGCGATGCGCGGACTACTACCTCCGTCACCTTCCCGCCGACCGCGTCCCGTACTGGGATCTCGCGCTCTCGGACGGTGGCGGCGAGTCTCACGACAGCTCGGCCGCCGCGATCGCCGCGACAGGCCTGATGGAACTGGCCTCTCAACTCGGCGACGATCCGGGTGCCGACGAATACCATCGCGTCGGGGTCGAGACTCTCGCGTCGCTTGCACGCGACTACTCGACGGGTGGGGCAACGGGGGGACGTGCACTGATCGAACGCGGTGTCTACGACGCGCCGAAGAACGTCGGGGTTGACGAGGGCACGCTCTGGGGAGACTACTTCTACCTCGAGTCCCTCATTCGCATCGCCCTGCCCGATTGGACGCCGTACTGGTGAGAACGTACACGATGATCAACGGAGCGGGCCGATGCGCCTCGTGACGTTCGACGACGGACGGGGCGCTCGAGCAGGGGCGCTCGTCGCGGGGGGCGACGGCATCGTCGACCTGGTGGCCATCGATCCCGGCCTTCCGGGCTCGGTCGTTGGGATCCTGCGCGAAGGCGACAAAGGCCTCGCGCGGGCGGCAGTCGCGGCCGATCGCGGGTCGCGCGACCAGACGATCAGCCGGACCTCGATTCGCCTACTCGCCCCAGTCCCCGTCCCGGGCAAGATCGTCTGCATCGGCTACAACTACCGCGGTCATGGACCCGACGACCGGACCGACGTCCCCGAGTACCCCGACGTCTTCACCAAGACTCAGAACACGATCATCGGTCAGGACGAACCGATCCGGATCCCGCGGGTCTCACAGAAGGTCGACTACGAGGGCGAACTCGGCGTCGTCATCGGTCGGACCGCGTCGTCGGTCGCGGAGACCGATGCGCTCACACACGTCGCCGGCTACACGGTCTTCAACGACGTCAGCGCTCGGGACGTCCAGAAGCGCGGCAGCCAGTGGGTGCTCGGCAAGTCCTTCGACACGTTCGGCCCGATGGGTCCTGCGCTCGTCACAGCCGACGAGGTCCCCGACCCGCAGGCGCTTGACATTACCGTGCGGTCGAACGACACGGTCACCGTGCGCGCGACGACTGCGGACATGATCTTCACGGTCGCCTACCTGGTCTCCTACCTCAGTTCGGTCATGACGCTCGAACCCGGGGACCTGATCGCGACGGGAACGCCTGCGAAGATTCCCGAGATCGGGGCGCTCGGTCGCTTTATGAAGCCGGGTGATACCGTCTCGATCACATACGGCGACCTCGGTACCCTCACCAATCGCGTCGTCGGCCCAGACGCATAGACAGAAAGGAACACCATGAAGAACCACTGCTATCTCGGAGCTGAGGAGGGCGTCAACGCGCTCCCCTTCAACCCCTGCGAACTACTCGACTTCCAAACCGTGCGCCTCTCCGCGGGCAAGAAGCACTCCGGTAAATCGGGAGACCGCGAGATTCTCGCCGTCGTCCTCGGGGGGGTCGCGGACGTCACGGTCGGCACGACATCCTTCGAGAAGGTCGGCGGCCGCCCAAATGTGTTCTCCGGAAAGCCGCACTCGGTCTACATCCCCGCGGGTCAGGACTACTCCTTCACCGCGCGCACCGCGCTTGAGGTCGCCCTTCCGTCGGCGCCGTCGGACCTCGCGACCGAGCCCTACGTCATCCGGCCCGACCAGGTCGCTGCCGGGCGCTGGGGCGCTGCGAATTTCTCGCGCAACTTCCACCAGATCCTCACCGAAATCGCCCAGCCAGACCTGCCAGCTCGGCGTCTCATCGTCGGCGAGACGTACACGCCGTCGGGGAACTGGTCGACCTACCCCCCCCACCGCCACGCGAACGACAACCTGCCGATCGAGGCGAAGCACGAGGAGATGTACTACTTCCGGGTGAACCCGAGCGATGGATTCGGAATCTGCCGCATGTACACCGACGATGGCTTCGAGGAAAACTTCACCGTACGGGAGCACGGGATGCACATGATGCCGTCGGGCTACCACACCGTGGTGAGTGCCCCGGGTTACACGACCTACTACCTGTGGATTCTCGCGGGCGAGCAGCGGACGCAGGGCGCGATCGACGACGCCAACGTCGGCTGGGTCTCGCGCACGGTTTCGATGCTGCGAGACCTCGGGCACTGAGCCGGGACAAGAACACCCGCTGGCGAAGACGATAGTAGAAAATGAAGACGGTGGATATCGCTTGGGAACGCGACGGTTGACGACACGGTTCGCACCCGTTCGGCGCATCGTGCGCCCGGATCGAACACCGGGAACAACGGGAGGTTGGAACTCATGATTCTCGATTCATTCAAGCTCGATGGCAAGGTCGCCCTCGTGACGGGCGCTGGCCGGGGTATCGGTCGGGCATACGCGCTCGCGCTCGCGGAGGCAGGCGCGGACGTCGCGGTGCTCGACATCGCCGGGGCGGACGGCACGGCGAAGGAGGTCTCGGGACTCGGACGCAAGACGCTCCCGCTCGACGTCGACCTCCTCACATCCACAGCGGGCGACCTCGACACCGTGGTGCAGAAGGTCGTCGACGAGCTCGGCTCAATCGACATCCTCGTCAACAACGCGGGCATCATCCGACGGGCACCCGCGGCGGAGCACCCGGCTGCCGACTGGGATGCGGTCATCCAGGTCAACCTGACCGCGCTCTTCTACCTCAGCCAGGCGGTTGGTCGTCGCATGATCGAGGCTGGAAACGGGTCGATCATCAGCGTGGCTTCGATGCTTTCGTTCCAAGGAGGAATCAACGTTCCCGGCTACACGGCGAGCAAGCACGGTGTCGCGGGCATCACGAAAGCCCTCGCCAACGAATGGGCGAGCCGCGGCGTCACCGTCAATGCGATCGCACCCGGGTACATCGCCACCGACAACACCGCGCCGTTGCGCGCGGACGCCAAGCGTTCCGCCGAGATTCTCGGACGCATCCCCGCCGCGCGCTGGGGCGAACCGGAGGATCTCATGGGCGTGGTCGTGTTTCTCGCGTCGGATGCCGCGCGCTACGTCAACGGCGCCGTCATCCCGGTGGACGGGGGATGGCTTGCTCGCTGACGACGCCTTCCTGGAGACGCTTGAGCGCGTACGCCTCGTGCCCGTCGTCGTCCTCGACGACGCTGCCGACGCCGACCCCCTTGCGGAGGCCCTCGTCGACGGGGGCCTCGGCGTCGCGGAGGTGACGTTTCGCACGGACGCCGCGCGGGATGCTATCGACGCGATCGCGTCCCGAGGTGACGTCATCGTCGGCGCGGGTACGGTCCTCACACCCGAGCAGGTCGACCTCGCGGTCGACGCCGGAGCATCCTTCGTTGTCTCACCGGGGCTCAGTCACGCCGTCGTCGAGCGGTGCCGAAAGAGGGGGGTGCCGACGCTTCCGGGCGCCGTCACCGCGACGGAGATCCAGGCCGTGCTCGAACTCGGCCTGACGACGCTCAAGTTCTTCCCCGCGCGCTCCTCGGGGGGACCCGAGGCGATCGCCGCGCTCGCGGCTCCATTCCCGGGCGTGAGATTCGTCCCCACGGGAGGAATCGGCGTCGACGACTGCCTCGACTACCTCGCACTTCCGAGCGTCGTCGCCGTCGGGGGATCGTGGATGGTGCCGAAGGCGATGATTCGCGCGGGCGAGTTTAACCGGATCCGCGAACTGACGGCGGCTGCGGTCGCTGCGGTAGCGACGGTCTAGGCAGAAAGGAGACGACGATGGCAGAGCTCGAGATCAAGCCCGCAGGATCAAGCCGCTACGACGCGGTCGCCCTGGGGGAGGTCATGCTGCGCCTCGACCCCGGTGAGGGACGCATCAGCACCACCCGCAACTTCCGGGTATGGGAGGGCGGCGGCGAGTATAACGTCGTCCGCGGATTGCGTCGTGCCTTCGGATACCGCACGGCCGTCGTCACCGCGCTCGTCGACAATGCCGTCGGCCGCCTGGTCGAAGACTGCATCCTCACCGGCGGAGTCGACACGGAGTTCATCCGCTGGTTCCCGTTCGACGGCATCGGGCGCGCAGCGCGCAACGGCCTGAACTTCACCGAACGGGGGTTCGGAGTACGCGGAGCGGTCGGTGTGTCCGACCGCGGGCACACCGCCGCGTCGCAGTTGGCGCCGGGCGATATCGACTGGGATCACCTGTTCGGCGACCTCGGCGTTCGGTGGTTCCACACGGGCGGCATCTTCGCCGCCCTGTCCGAGACGACATCGCAGACGGTCATCGAGGCCGTCACGGTCGCCAAGCGCCATGGCACGATCGTGTCGTACGACCTCAACTACCGCCCCAGCCTCTGGAAGGATCAGGGCGGCCAGAAGCGCGCGCAGGAGGTCAACCGCGAGATCGCCCCGCTCATCGACGTGATGATTGGAAACGAGGAGGATTTCACCGCGTGCCTCGGCTTCGCGGTGCCCGGCGGCGATCCCCACCTCGAGCGCGTCGAGGTCGACGACTTCGCGGCCATGATCGACGAGGTCGCGGCCGCCTACCCGAACTTCTCGGTCATCGCCACGACCCTACGGGGGGTGCGGACCGCGACGGTCAATGATTGGAGCGCCATCGCGTGGTCACCCGCTACGAGGCTGGTCGCGTCAACGAAGCGACCCGGACTCGAGATCCTCGACCGCGTGGGAGGGGGAGACTCGTTCGCATCCGGACTCATCTGCGGGCTTCTTGACGGAGAGGATCTCGCGACTGCCCTCGAATACGGCGCGGCGCACGGTGCGCTCGCCATGACGACGCCCGGGGACACGACCATGGCGACCCGAGCCGAGGTGATGAAGCTCGTCGGCGGTGGCGGGGCGCGGGTCGATCGGTAGATCCCGCTCCCCGGGCTCCGGGAATTCCTCAAATCGCCCGCACGTTGCGCCGACCGGGGCTGGCTCCCGTGGCGACTCCTACAACAATGCCCTAGCCGAATCCGTCATCGCCGAAACAGCACAGTTGACCCGGTAACCAACCTGGGGGGCAAGTCAGGCTGTCACCCGTTCTTGCATCACGCCCGATTGAAGCCACCCAAGCAATGTGCGCCGTGACCAACTTCAATCGCGAGGATCGGCCAACTAGATTGAACTCCTACAGGGGTTGTGTAGACCCCAAGCACAGCCGAGTGGTCCTAGGCGTTGTCCCCGCCGGTCGCCGCGGCGGCGTCGATCTTGGCGTCGACCAATCCGCGAGCGTCGGGCCA
>CAZMCU010000041.1:0-14501 GCA_964564915.1 uncultured Demequinaceae bacterium
TATCCGGCAATCCGCCGGTGCAACGACAGAGATAGGACCATCGACGTGAAGATTGCTACCCGAATCGGTGTGGTCGGTGCGGCCACGCTGAGTCTGGCGCTCACGGCGTGCTCGAGTGAACCCGATTCGAACTCGACCGCGAGCAATGGAACGCCAACCACCGTCCTTTCCGGCGAACTCAATGGTGCCGGCGCTTCCTCGCAGGAGAAGGCGATGGAGGCGTGGGTTGTCATGTTCCAGGAGGCCAACCCCGACGTGACGATCAACTACGACCCGATCGGCTCCGGCGGCGGGCGCACCCAGTTCCTTGACGGTGCGGTTTCGTGGGCGGGTTCCGACGGATTGATGAGCGCGGACGAGTACGCCGCGGCGGAGACTCGCTGTGGTGCGGACGGGGCGATCCACCTCCCCGTCTACATCTCTCCGATCGCCGTTCTGTTCAACCTTGAGGGCATCGACAGCCTCAACATCAGCGCCGACGTCATGGGTCTGATCTTCGACGGCCAGATCGCCCGCTGGAACGACCCGATCATCGCCGCCGACAACCCCGGCGTCGACTTGCCCGATCTCGCCATCACGATGATCCACCGTTCCGACGACTCCGGCACGACGAAGAATTTCACCGACTACCTCGCGAAGGCTTCGACCACGTGGCCGTACGACGCCGCTGGCGTGTGGCCGAACGATGCTGGTGAGGGTGGCGCACAGACGTCCGGTGTCATCGACCTTCTCACCGGAACCCCGGGAGCTATCGGTTATGCCGATGCCTCGCGCGCCGGTGATTTCGGCACCGCCAAGATCAGGGTCGGAAACGACTGGGTCGCATACTCCGCCGCTGGCTCCGCCCTCGTCGTGGACGCCTCGCCGCTCTCGGACACCGCGAACGGCGCGAACGACCTCGCGATCAAGCTCGATCGCACGACGACCGAGGCCGGGGCGTACCCACTCGTCCTGGTCTCGTACGCGATCGTGTGCCAGCACTACACCGACGCCAACGAGCGCGCTCTCGTGACGTCATTCCTCACGTACCAGGTTTCGGCCGATGGGCAGGAGATCGCGGCTTATGCCGCGGGCTCTGCCCCGCTCTCGGAGCAGTTGGCCGCGAAGGAGACCGCGATTCTTGATGAGATCGCGGCTGGCTAGTTTAGCCTGACTGGACCGCCGGTGGGCCCGTCCGCGAGGATGGGTCCACCACCGTCCGTCACGGATGCGAAGCCACAGGACGAGGAAGCCAGGAGGCTTGAGGTGAAGACCACGACCGAGGCTCCACCTGCCGCGGGACTCGCCATTCATCAGCGCAACCTCGGCAACTCGGCCTTCGCGGGATTGACGCGCGGTGCGGCGATCACCATCCTCGTTACCCTTGCCGCGGTCGCCGCCTTCCTGGTCGCGAAGGCATGGCCCGCGGTGACGACGCCCCAGGCGGAACTCTCCGATAAAGTCGAGTGGCTCAACGGGACGTCCCTTCCTCAGGTCATCGCCTACCTCATCTTCGGCACCGTCTTCATTGCGACCGTCGCGATCCTCATCGCCGCCCCCATTTCCTTCGGAATCGCGCTCTTCATCTCCCATTACGCGCCTCGGCGTCTCGCGAACGCTTTCGGATATCTCGTCGACCTCCTCGCGGCGATCCCTTCCGTCATCTACGGGCTCTGGGGGGCATTCGTGCTGGTCCCCGTTCTTCTTCCCGCACTTCAATGGCTGGAGCGCAACTTCAACTGGTTCCCGCTCTTCAAGGGTCGCGTCCTCGTCGACGGAACGACGTCGGTGGGGACCGGGCGCGTGGCGCTTTCCGCGGCGATCGTGCTTGCGATCATGGTGCTGCCGATCATCACGGCCGTGACCCGGGAGGTCTTCCTCCAGACCCCGGTTCTTCACGAGGAGGCAGCCCTCGCGCTCGGGGCGACACGATGGGAGATGATCCGCATGGCCGTCCTCCCCTTCGGGCACTCGGGGATGATTGGCGCGACGATGTTGGGTTTGGGGCGCGCACTCGGTGAGACGATGGCGATCTTCATGATCCTGTCGCCCGGGCTCTCGTTTTCCTTCAGCCTTCTGGAGCCCGCGAGCCATAACACGATTGCGGCGAACATCGCGCTCAACTTTCCCGAGGCCAACGGGATGGGAGTCTCGGCTCTCATCGCGATGGGCCTCGCGCTCTTCGTCATCACGTTGGGCGTCAACATGCTCGCGAGGTGGATCGTGTCTCGTAGGGCAGAGTTCTCGGGGGCGAACTGATGGCCGCCGTCCGCTCCCTCGAGTCCACGCCAGGGTCGCTCTCGGGCCTTGGTTTCCGTCGCGTGTGGACGGACCGCGCGATGCGGTGGCTCATCTACGCCGCCTTTTCTTTCGCCATGATTCCGCTCGTGTGGCTCACGGTCACCGTGATTCGCCGGGGGATCACGCGCTTCACCTACGACTCGACGGGCGCGCACCGACTCAACCTTGAATTCCTGACCTCCACGATGGGTGACGTATTCGGGGGGATGCCGGACGGCGGGATCATGCACGCCATGGTCGGGACGCTGATGATCACGGTGGTCGCGGCCCTCATTTCGGTGCCCGTTGGGCTCATGACGGCGATCTACGTGGTCGAGTACGGCCGCGGGAGGCTCAAGCGCTGGGTCACGTTCTTCGTCGACGTCATGACCGGAATCCCCTCGATCGTCGCCGGGCTCTTCGCCTATGCGCTCTTTGCGGTTCTCTTTGGCCCGGGCACGAAGACCGGGCTCGTCGGTGCCGTCGCGCTTTCCGTACTGATGACCCCGGTCGTCGTTCGCGCGAGCGAGGAGATGCTTCGCCTGGTCCCGAACGAGTTGCGAGAGGCGGCCTACGCCCTCGGCGTTCCCAAGTGGCTCACCGTTCTCAAGGTGGTGCTCCGCACCGCTTTCGCCGGCATCACGACGGGCGTCATGCTCGCCGTGGCGCGCGTCATCGGTGAGACCGCACCGCTGCTCGTCGCCGTCGGTGTTTCGAACTCGCTGAATTGGAACCCCCTCGACGGGCGCATGATGACACTCCCCGTGTACATCGTTTCGGAATACCGCAAGGGTGCGCAGCCGTGCCCCAACCCCGGTGTTCCGTGCGTCGCGGATGTCGCGGTGGATCGAGCATGGGCCGCGGCGATGGTGCTCATCTTCATCGTGATGCTCCTGAACCTCGTGGCACGGATCATTTCCCGATACCTGTCCCCCAAGACCGGCCGATAAGACTGCGGAGAAGAAGACGTGGCGAAACGCATCGATGTCAACAACCTCAACGCCCTCTATGGATCGTTCGTCGCGGTCGAGGATGTGTCCCTCGCGATCGAACCGCGTTCCGTCACAGCCCTCATCGGCCCGTCCGGATGCGGCAAATCGACGTTCATCCGAACCCTCAACCGCATGCACGAGGTCATCCCCGGGGCCCGCGTCGAGGGCGAGGTCCTCATGGATGGGGTGGACCTGTACGCCCCTGACGTCGACCCCGTGGCCGTGCGACGCCACGTCGGAATGGTGTTCCAGCGGCCCAACCCATTCCCGACGATGACGATCGCCGAAAACGTGCTCGCGGGAGTTCGGCTCAACAACAGGCGGCTTCCGAAACCGGAGGCGGCGGACCTCGTCGAGGAGACCCTGACGGCCGCCAACCTGTGGGACGAGGTCAAGGACCGCCTCGACCGGCCCGGGTCGTCGCTGAGCGGTGGCCAGCAACAGCGACTGTGCATCGCGCGCGCCATCGCCATCCAACCGGACGTGCTCCTCATGGACGAACCGTGCTCGGCGCTCGACCCCATCTCGACGCTCGCGATCGAGGACCTCATGGCCGAACTCAAGGCCAACTACACGATCGTCATCGTCACGCACAACATGCAGCAGGCGGCGCGTGTATCCGATCGAACGGCGTTCTTCAACATCGCGGGTGCGGGGAAACCGGGCAAACTCATCGAGATGAACGCAACGTCCGTCATCTTCTCGGCCCCGGCCGTCAAGGCGACGGAGGATTACATTTCCGGTCGTTTCGGGTAGGCGTACCGCGCGGTCGTTTCCGGGGAAACCGCCTCTCGTTGAGGTCGCCTAGCGATGGTAGAATTGCTATCTGCGCAGAAGGGGCCCTAAACCTATGAACTTCGCTGTCGGCGAGACGGTCATCTACCCGCACCACGGTGCGGCCGAAATCCAAGACATCAAGACGCGAACGGTGGGAGGCCTCGAGAAGACCTACCTTCGCCTCAAGGTCGCCCAGGGTGACCTCACGATCGAGGTCCCTGCCGAGAACATCGATCTGGTTGGCGTGCGGAACGTCGTCGACCGGGCGGGCCTCGAGAAGGTCTTTGCGGTCCTTCGCGAGCCCTACATCGAGGAGCCGACCAACTGGTCGCGTCGATACAAGGCCAACGTCGAGAAGCTCGCCTCCGGTGACGTCATTCGCGTCGCCGAGGTGGTTCGTGACCTCAGCCGCCGCGACGCGGACAAGGGCCTGAGCGCGGGGGAGAAGCGGATGCTGGCCAAGGCGCGTCAGATCCTCGTCTCCGAGCTCGCGCTCGCGGAGAAGTGCCCGGAAGGCGTCGCCGACGCGCGCCTGGACGAGGTCCTCGCGTCGTGACCGTCGCGGCGGTCATCGCCGCCGCGGGGCTCGGAACTCGATTGGGTGCCTCGCAACCCAAGGCCCTCATTGACGTCGCCGGCCAACCACTCATCGCGTGGGCCCTTGAGCGACTTGCCAGCGTGACGAACGTCGTGGTCATCGCCGCGCCCGCCGACCACCTTGACGAGTTCGACGACGCGATCGCACTGGTCAAGGCGGGAAGGCCCCTCCTCGACGTGACGGTCATCGCGGGCGGGACGACCAGGCCCGAATCCGTCTTCGCTGGAGTGGCAGCCATCATGGGGCGTGCGGGATCTCCACCGGAGATCATCCTTGTCCACGACGCGGCGCGGGCATTCATGCCGGTTGAGCCCATGCTGGCCGCGATCGGTGCGATCGAGGCTGGGGCCGACGGTGCGGTTCCCGTCGTCCCCCTGGTCGACACGCTCATCGCGAGCCCCGGCGAGGACGGCGCCCTGGGGGCATCCGTCGATCGCAACTCGGTCCGTGCGGCGCAGACCCCCCAGGCCTTCCGGGCCGAGGCACTCGTTGAGGCCCACCGGAGGGCGGCGGAGGAGGGGTTCACCGACGCCACGGATGACGCGGGACTCGTGCGACGCTACGGTTACAGGGTGGTCGCTACGGAAGGGCACCCCTGGGGATTCAAGGTGACGGTTGAGGGAGACCTCGCCCTAGCCGAGCACGTCGCGAGGACCTCGTGAGCACGCCGCGCATCGGGATCGGCGTGGACGTCCATGCGCTCGGCGACGCGTTCGGCCTGCACCTGGCCGGGCTCGACTGGCCGGAGGAGGCCGCGCTCGTCGGCCACTCCGACGGAGACGTGGCCGCCCACGCGGCGTGCGACGCGCTTCTGGGCGCTGCGGGGCTCGGAGACCTCGGCGCCGTCTTCGGCGTCGACGACCCGGAGTGGCGGGGAGCGTCGGGGGTGTCGCTCCTGGAGAAGACCGCGAGCCTTGTCAGGGAAGCCGGGTTCGAGATTGGGAACGTCGCGATCCAGGTGATCGGAAATCGCCCGCGGATCGGATCGAGGAGGGCGGAGGCAGAAGAGGTACTCGCCCAAGCGATCGGTGCACCCGTGGCCCTCTCCGGCACGACGACGGACGGATTGGGCCTCACGGGTCGGGGAGAAGGCCTCGCGGCTGTCGCCACCGCCCTGGTCACCCCGGTAGCCTGAGCGCGTGACCCTCAGCCTTTTCGATAGCGCGACCCGCGAGGTAGCGGAGTTCGCCCCCCTCACCCCCGGCCGCGTCGGCATCTACGTGTGCGGGGCGACGGTTCAGGGCTCGCCTCACGTGGGTCACCTGCGCACGATCGTCGCCTTCGATGTGCTCCACCGATGGCTCGTGCGCCAGGGGAACACGGTGACGATGATCCGCAACGTGACGGACATCGAGGACCGGATCCTCACCAAGTCGGCGGAGGCGGGGGTCGAGTGGTGGGCGTGGGCCCTGCGGTTCGAGCGCGAGTTCGCCGCGGCGTGCGACGCCCTTGGGGTGCTTCCTGCCGACTACGAGCCTCGGGCGACCGGTCACATCACGGAGATCGTCGAACTCATCGCTCGCATCGTCGAGAACGGGCACGCGTACGAGTCCGCGGGTTCCGTCTACTTCGACGTTCGTTCGTTCCCGGAGTACGGGGCGTTAACCAACCAGGCGCTCGGCGATCTCGCGCCCGCGGCCGATGCCCCAGAGGAGGAGAAGCGCGACCCGCGAGATTTTGCCCTGTGGAAGGCCGCGAAGGCAGACGAGCCCGAAACCGCGTCGTGGCCATCGCCGTGGGGGCGTGGACGTCCGGGCTGGCACATCGAGTGCTCCGCGATGGCGCGGCGCTACCTCGGGGCGGAGTTCGATATCCACGGAGGCGGCCTTGACCTCCGCTTCCCCCACCACGAGAACGAGCAAGCTCAATCCCGCGCGGCGGGGGATCGGTTCGCTCGACTCTGGATGCACTCCGCGTGGGTGACCCAATCCGGCGTCAAGATGTCCAAGTCCTTGGGGAACACGCTCATCGTGTCCGAGGTCCTCAAGTCGTACCCCGCCCCCGCGCTACGCCTCGCTCTCGCCTCCGTGCACTACCGGTCGATGCTCGAGTACTCCGACGCGACGATGGACGACGCCGCGGCAACGTGGGCACGGATCGAGGGTTTCGTGCGACGCGCGGGGGAGAGGGTGGGACCCGTACCACCCCAGGAAATCGCGGAAGCGCCCCTCCCGAGACCGTTCACGGACGCCATGGACGACGACCTCGCGGTTCCGCGAGCCCTAGCGGTCATCCACAAGACGGTGAGCGACGGAAACACCGCCCTCACCGATGGTGACGATCCGGATATCCACGCCGCACTGGTATCCGCTCGCGCGATGCTCGACGTGCTCGGCCTCGATCCGGAATCTCCTCAATGGCGGGCGCAGGGCGGGGATCGATCCGGTCAAGCCTTGGACGCCCTCGTTCGCGCCGAGTTGAGCGCCCGGGACGAGGCGAGGGTCGCCAAGGACTTCGCGACGTCCGACGCCATCCGCGACCGCCTCACGGCGGCGGGTATCGCGGTCGAGGACCGCGCGGACGGTTCGCGCTGGTCGCTCGCCGACGGGGCGTAGGCCGTGCCAGGGAACTCCGCGAGGCGCGGCGCGGTAAGGAAGCCGGGGTCGAAGAAGGGCCCGGCCGTCGGCAGCGGCGGCCGTGGACGGCAAGCGCTCGAGGGTAGGGGCCCCACGCCCAAGGCGGAGGACCGGACGTGGCACGCCCGGAAAGGAAAGGGAGGCAAGGGGGACCAGGCGATCAAGCGTCCGGGGAAACCTCCTCGCCGTCCCAGCGAGAGGGTGGCCGAGGTTGTCGCGGGCCGTAATCCCGTGGTCGAGGCGTTGCGCGCCGGGGTCCACGCCAAGGGGCTCCAGGTCTTCTCCCACATCGATGCGGACGACAGGGTGACCGAGGCGCTGCGTCTGGCCGTCAACACCGGGGTCGAGGTCAAGGAGGTGTCGAGGGCGGACCTTGACGTCCTCACCCAGGGCGCGACCCACCAGGGCATCGCGTTGCTGGTCGCCCCCTTCGCCTACGTCGATCCGAAGGATCTGCTCGACGCGGCGGGCACACCGCTCATCGTCGCGCTCGACGGCATCCAGGACCCTCGCAACCTGGGAGCGATCCTCCGCTCGGCCGCGGCGTTCGGGGCGACGGGGGCCCTCATCCCCGAGCGCAGGGCCGCGGCCGTCACGGTCGCCGCATGGAAGACCTCGGCGGGCGCCGCCGCCCGCATTCCCGTCGGACGGGCGGTCAACCTCCCTCGCGCCATTCACGACCTCAAGGCCGCCGGATGCTTCGTGGTCGGGCTCGCGGGCGATGGGGACATCCCGCTCGCGGAGTCCCGTCTTCTCGGTGAACCCCTCGTTATCGTGGTCGGCTCGGAGGGCAAGGGGCTGTCCCGCCTCGTTCGGGAGGAGTGCGACCAGGTGGCCTCCATCCCCATCGCGGCGTCGATGGAGTCGCTCAACGCTTCGGTCGCCGCGTCCCTCGCGCTCTACGAGGCCTCGCGGGCGAGGGGCAGCAAGCCCTAACTCTTGGGGACCTTATGGCCGGGGCCGGGCACGCGGGTCGTCTTTCTCACCACGGGTATCGGGGTCGTCTTGGCGGCTTTGGCGCCCTTGGCAGCCTGGGGGGTCTTTGCGGTTTCGGCGCCGTCGACGGGTGTCTCGCCATCCTCCGCGTCGTCCGTGCGACCCCACCCCCCCGTGTTGTCGCCGTCGAAGGCCTCCTCCGCCGATCGGAGGGCCACCTCCGCCGTCAGGGCGGGGAGTTCCGCGGTCATCTCGTCTCGCGTCAGGCCGATCATGGCCTTCTCGTCTCTCCTGGCGGGAAGGATGTTCTTGACGTACGACGCGACGGCAACCTCCATGGGAACGTCGTGGCCAGCGGCTTCGGCGAGGAACCATCGGTGGTCGAGGACCTCGTGGAAGATCTGCGCCGGTTCGAGCTTTCCCTTGAGGTCACTCGGAACGGCCCTGATCGTCGGCTCGAACACCCTCGTCAACCACTGGTGTGCGCCGTAAGCCTCGTCGTCCGAGGTATCGGGACTCCAGCAACGGTATTCGTCAAGGTCGTTGAGCAGACGCCGAGCCTGATTCTCCTGAACGTCGAGGCCGGTCAATCGCATGAGGCGGCGCCGGTGGTGACCGGCGTCGACCACCTTGGGACGCACGACGATCGCTTGCCCATCCTCCGTCTCGTGCATGTCGAGTTCTGCGATGTCGAAGCCGAGGTCGTTGAGTTCCTGTACTCGCTCGTTGATCCGGAAGGGAACGTTGCTCGCGAACGTCTGAGTCTGAGTGAGGGCTTTCCAGAGTTCGGCGTAGCGAGTCTCGAGGCGGTCCGCGACGGCCTGCGCGTCCACACTGGGGTGGAGCCGCTCCTGAGCATCGAGGTCGAACATCTCGCCGATGATATTGGTGCGGGCCAGGTCGAGGTCGCTGGAGCGTTGCCCATCCGTCAGTTTCTGGTGCAGTTCGCCGGTCTCGGCGTCAACGAGATAGGCGGTGAACTCCGCCGCATCTCGTCGGAAGAGGGCGTTGGAGAGGGAGACGTCTCCCCAATAGAAGCCGAGGAGGTGGAGGCGAACGAGGAGGACGGCAAGGGCGTCGATGAGCCGGGTGACCGTCTTGGCTCGCAGGGATTGGCTGAAGAGCGCGCGATAGGGCAGGGAGAACTGGAGGTGGGCCGTGACAAGGACGGCTTCGAGAGACTGGCCGTTGTCCGTTTGGCGCCCGGTGATGATCGCGAGCGGTTCGACACATGGGGCGCCAAGTTTGCGCAGGTCTCGAAGCATCCCGAACTCGCGTTGCGCGATCGCAGGATTCGTTTCCTTGACCGCGAGGATCCGGTCATCAAGGCGGACGAAGCGGACGACGTGGCGCGAGATCCCTCGTGGAAGCGCGACGACGACATCGTCCGGCCACTCCTCCAGCGGAAGGTGCCAGGGGAGGGGAATCAGCCCGGGGACGACCGCTCCCGTGATCGTCAACGCCATGTGGTCCCCTGTCTCTTTCCTGCGGCGTCCGCCACCCTCATGGTAACGGGGAGCGGAAGGGGCGGCCCGGTGGTCCGGACCGCCCCCTTCCCTAAACGAGCTACTTCTTCTTGGAGCTCGTCTTCACTCCTTTGGTCAGGCTCTCGCCGGTGACCGGCGAGAAGGTGTGCTGTTCGTCCTTGCGAACCGTGACCCAAACCGTGTCGTCCTTCTTGGGAATGTCGCGGGGGTCGATTCGGATAACGATCTGAGACTCGCCGGCCACAAAGTGGAATTCCTGCGTTGTGCCGAACTCGTTCACAATCGATCCGTAGATGAAGGCGTCGGAACCCAGTTCCTCCACCGCGTCAACGTGGATCGGGATCGCGCCTTCCGTATTCGCCGTGGCACGGTCCAGGGACTCGGGGCGGAACCCGAGGATGACGGTGTTCTTGTCCTCCGCCTTCAGGGCTGAGAGAGTCTCCCGCGAGAGCGGAACACTTGCTTGGCCGACCTGGGCGGCGCCATCGAACACCCGATACGTCCCGATGTTCATTGCGGGAGAACCGATGAAGCCGGCGACGAACACGTTGGCGGGGGATTCGAACATCTCCCGTGGTGTCCCGATCTGCTGGAGCACACCGTCCTTCAGCACGGCGATACGGTCGCCCATCGTGAGGGCCTCCGTCTGGTCGTGCGTGACGTAAACGGTCGTGGTGCCGAGGCGCCGTTGGAGCGCGGCGATCTGCGTGCGGGTCTGGACGCGCAGTTTGGCATCGAGGTTCGACAGAGGCTCGTCCATGAGGAATACATGGGGTTGACGCACGATGGCTCGGCCCATGGCCACGCGCTGGCGCTGACCACCGGACAGGGCCCGCGGGCGGCGGTCCAGGTATTCGGTGAGGTCGAGGATCTTAGCCGCGGCTTCGACGCGCTCGCGGATCTCCGGCTTGGGAACGCCGGCGATCTTGAGGGCGAAGCCCATGTTCTCCGCGACCGACATGTGCGGGTACAGGGCGTAGGACTGGAACACCATCGCGATGTCGCGGTCCTTGGGTTGCACCCTCGTGACGTCGCGTTTTCCGACCCAGATGGATCCTTCGTCGATGTCTTCGAGGCCCGCGAGCATGCGGAGCGACGTGGACTTGCCGCAACCCGACGGACCAACGAGGACGAGGAATTCTCCGTCTTCGATATGGAGGTCGAGCTTATCAACGGCGGGGCGATCCGTGCCCGGATAGATCCGGGTCGCGTGATCGTAGGTAACGGTTGCCATGACATGGTCCCTTCACCGGCAGGTACGTGCCGGACGATCCGTAGTGAAGAGTGCCGATGCTGTGGTTGCACAGACACGTCCGTCAAAAGAACGAACGTGCCCATCTTGCCACGGACGGGGGTTCACACCAACCGCAATAACGGTAGCGTGACACCCATGGGAATGCGGCTACACCGGCCGGGTGCGAGGATCGGCGCGTACATCGTCACCGATGTCCTGGGGCGCGGAGGCTCGGGCGACGTCTACAAGGTGGTCGACGCCAAGGGGAAGGTGGCGGCTCTCAAGCTCGTCGACTCCACCACGAATGCGGCGGCCCGAGCTCGGCTTCGGCGCGAAGTGAACGCTCTCCGATCGATCGACCATCCCGCCGTGCCTCACGTGCTCGACGCGGAGACGGAGGGTGCGGAAACGTTCGTTGTCTTCGACTTCATCGAAGGGGTGAGCCTCGCGCATCACATCAAGACGCATGGACCCCTCAAGGGGAAGAAACTCGCGGACCTCGCCGATGCCCTCGCCTCCGCCCTAGCGGCCGCTCACGCGGCCGGGGTCATTCACCGAGACGTGACCCCGTCGAACGTCATGATGGGAGCCAAGGGACCCGCCCTCATCGACTTTGGACTCTCCCATCGCGAGGAAGATCCGCGGCTGACGCGCGAGGGACTCGTCAGCGGCACCGCGGGATACGTCGCACCCGAGGTGATCGATGGGGCGGAACCGGGGAAGGCGGCCGACCTATGGTCGTGGGCGGCAACCATCGCGTATGCGATGACCGGGAGGGCGCCCTTCGGTTTGGGACGAGGGGCTCTCGGCAAGACGTTCGGTGGAGAGGTCGTCCTCCCCGATGTCCCCGGTGCCCCCGCGGTCGCCGCAGCCCTATCCCTCGACCCCAAGCGGCGCATCCCACCGTCGGACGTCGTTGCGGCGTTGCGTGGGAAATCCGTTGCGTTGCCCACTCCGTCGGCACCGCCGTCGCGATTGGGGACTCCCCTCGGCACCAACCTTCCCGTGACCCGGATATTCGATCTCGGAGACGAACCTCAGCGTCCCGACAAGGAGAAGGGGAAACTCGAACTTCCCCCGCTCGTCGTACAACGGACGGGGGTTATCGCGGCGTGGGCCGCCCTACTGATCGTCGGTGCGGCGCTCGCACCGTCGCTTGCCTTCCTCTGTCTGGTGATTCTCGCTTCTCTTGGACGCGCCGAGCATCGACGAGTGGCGACAATCGCCGCGATGCGGGCCAAGCGCGGGGCGAGAAGGGGGGATACCGCGCTCGCTGCTGCGGGTCTCCCGTGGCACATCCTTCGGGCGACGGGGGAAGTGCTCGTCTCCGCCGCGCTCGGTGCGGCTGCGGGAGGAGGAGTTGGAACCCTCGGGTGGTGGCTGGTGAGTTCGGGTCGGGTGGGGCTGAGTGAGGACGACACTCCGCAGGCGTGGGGCCATGCCCTCGTCCTCGCGGTGGCGGCGCTCGTCGCGGCGGCGGTCGTGTGGCGGGGTCCGCTATCGGCTGGCACCCGGGATGGGGTACGGAGGGCCGCGGCCCTGGTGGCGCGGTCGGCTACCGCTTCCCGCGTGTGGGTAACGATCGCGCTCGTGGGTCTCGGTGTTGTTCTCTTTGCCCTGGCGTGGCAGACCGAACCCCTGTGGTGGCCGTTGCCTGACCTTCCAGCGGAGATCGCGCCCTAGTTAGGGCGGGTCCTCGGGCGCACACGTCTTCACGACGAGAATGGGGAATTGGGACGTTCGCCCGTTCGTTATGGGAGCGAGGTCCGGGTAAGGTGGGCGCAGATTATCCGATGCGCCGGACTTTGGGTGGTGTCCGACGAGGGTGGAGGCAAAGGTGGCACGGACCGCGGCGGGGAGAGACACGACACGCGAGGCTTCGGGAACGAAGCGATGGTTCGGGGTCATTCAACCCTGGGTGTCGCTCGTGGTCCGGCTAACGGCATCGGCGATCATGACGTGGGCGGGGATCGCCAAGATGATGGATCCATCTGCCGCCGTACGAGCCACTCGAGCATTCCGCATTCTCCCGGAGGCCCTCGTTCCTCTCGTTGGCAACGTTTTGCCCTACCTTGAGGTAGCGATCGGATTCTTTCTCCTCATTGGCCTTCTCACGCGGTGGGTTGCGGTCGTCTATTTACTGATGATGGCCGCGTTCGTCATCGGCACCGCGTGGGCGTGGATCCGTGGCTACCAGATCGACTGCGGGTGCTTCGGTGGAGGGGGAGACCTCGCTCCCGGTGTCACGGCCGACTACGTCGGGCATATGGTGGAGCGTTTCGAGTTCGTCCTGCTGGGGGTGTGGTTACTCATCTTCCCTGGTAGCGCATTGTCGTTCGATCGGTGGCTGAAGCCCGCCGACTAAGGTTACGCCGGGGGAGCACCCGGTCGAGGAAGGGACATCATGGCAAGCAAGGGTTCGACGGTCTCGGGGGCCGTGACCGCACGCAAAGCCGCGGCCGAACTCCGAGCCAAGCAGAGGGCCGCTGCTCGACGGCAAGCCGGACTGTACGGCGTCGTGGCACTCCTCCTCCTCGGCGGGTTCGTCGCGGCCATTCTGGTGATTCTGAAGAACTCCAACGACGCGAGCGCGGAGTACGAGGTCTACGACACCACCAACCCGGCGACTCCGTCCAACGCGGACGCCTCCGGGGGATTCCTCATCGGACAGGACGGCGCCGTGGGGGGGAACGTCCCCGCTGACGCCGTGAGGGTGGACGTCTACGAGGATCCATTGTGCCCCATCTGCCACCAGTTCGACCAGATGACGGAGGAGGAACTCACGTACCTGCGGGAAAACGGCGAGATCGCCTTCACCTACCACCCGATCGCGATTCTCAACCGGTACTCCGACGGCACCCGATACTCGACCCGCTCGGTCTCCGCTTTGGTTACGGTCTCCGAGTACGATCCCGCGCACTTCATGGCGTTCGTCGAGGGCTTGTTCACCAACCAACCGGCGGAGAACTCCAAGGGATTGACGAACGCGGAGATCGCGGACGTCGCACGTTCCGTCGGGGTGTCGGAGGCGGCGATCGCCAAGATCTCCGAGGGCGAATTCACCCAGTGGGTCGAGGCCGCAACGAACCAGTCGTCCATCGATGGCGTCGGGGGTACCCCGACCCTGCGGATTGGTGGCGTCGATTACTTTGGGTGGACCGTCCAGGGGAACATCTCCGGCGCGGTGGCGTACGTCAAGGAGTACGGTGCGGACGCGTTCCGGGCCGCGCTTGAGGCGGCTGCCGCCGCGGCGGCTGAGCCGGCACCCTCCGGATCCTCCTAGGATCGAAGGCATCGCATCGTCGGGGTCTCCATCGTGGGGCCCCGGTGGTATTGTGTCGCTGGCATGGCGCAATTGGTAGCGCACCCGACTTGTAATCGGGAGGTTGCGGGTTCGATTCCCGCTGCCAGCTCCACTTGTGCCGCCGCACTTGGAGAACGGGTCACGCTTACCGGAGTGAATTCGCGACACAATTCGCGTCATACTTCGGGTTGTGATCCCTCTCACAGTGTGGCAGAACATACCGATAAGAACTGATAACCGGGAATGCTGGTCACAAGGCCAGTCGAGCCGGAACACGAAGGGATTAGTGCCTTGGCTACCAAGAAGATGCGTAACTCGCGCAAGTCGCTCGCGCTCGC
>CAZMCU010000042.1:0-13952 GCA_964564915.1 uncultured Demequinaceae bacterium
ACGTCCTGCAGAAGCGGGGCCACATCGTCGGCATGACCGGCGACGGGGTGAACGATGCCCCCGCACTGAAGAAAGCCGATTGCGGAATCGCCGTATCGGGTGCTACCGATGCGGCGCGTGCGGCCGCGGACATCGTCTTGTTGGCACCGGGGTTGTCGGTCATCATCGACGCGATCAAGGAGAGCCGTCGGATCTTCCAGCGGATGAACAGTTACGCGATCTACCGCATCACGGAAACGCTTCGCGTCCTTCTCTTCATGACCGCCGCGATCCTGTTCTTCAACTTCTACCCCGTGACCGCCGTCATGATTGTTATGCTCGCGCTGCTCAACGATGGCGCGATCTTGTCCATCGCCTACGACCGCGTCCACTACGATCACAAGCCAGAAGCGTGGAACATGCGTCGCGTTCTGGGGATCTCCACGGTGCTGGGCATCGTCGGGCCGATCGCCGCATTCGGGTTGTTCTACCTCGGCGACCGGGTCTTCAGCCTTGACCACCCCAAGCTTCAGACCCTGATGTACCTGCTACTTTCGGTCGCCGGTCACCTCACCATCTTCCTCACCCGGACGAGAGGCCCGTTCTGGTCGATCCGTCCAGCCCGGGTCCTCCTGTTCGCTGTCTTTGGCACGCAAGCCGTCGCGACACTCATCGCGGTTTATGGACTGTTCATGACACCCCTCGGTTGGGGCTGGGCAGGATTCGTGTGGGGCTATGCGATCGCCTGGGCCCTGCTGGCCGATCGCATCAAGCTTCTTGCCTACCGGGTCCTCGATCCATCCGGCCAACGAAAAGCCGCAGATAGCGGGATTGACCACAAGACCCCGGCTTCCGCGCGTGCGAGGGAGTAGCCACGCAACGATGACGCTTGACGTGCAGACGAGCGACGACGAACTGGTTGCCGACGCTTCCCGCGTAGTGCTTCACCTCTTCCTGCCCGGCGAGGAAGCGTACGATCGCGGCTCGAGGGTTGCGGAGATCATCGATCGCATCTTGGCGCTCCCGGAAGAGGGGCTCGACGAGGCGGCGGACGAGATGCTCGCGTCGTTCCACACCCGCACCGACAACCTCGAAGGGGTGCTCATCGACCACGCCGTGACCGTCGGTTTCTATGGCGAGCGCGCCAAACGGCTCAGTCGCGGACGCAAGATCGCCCTCGGCGCCGCCTTCACGTCGGAATATGCGATCGAGGGGGCGGCGCTGTGCAACCCGTCCGCCGTGCCGCACCCCGACCAGACCGGGCTCGACGAGGGTCAACTACGGGTCGCCGTGGCCCTCAGGGGTATCGGGGAAGGGCATATCTCTTCGATCGAGTTCGCGTCCGCGGTCATCGGGCCCGGGCGGGCGTGGCGCTTCGATCCGCGCCAGGTCCCGCTCGTCCGACCGACGATAAGCGAACTCCGTTGGGGAAGAAGGGACTTTCTGCGGACCCTCGAGTCCGA
This sequence comes from uncultured Demequinaceae bacterium, assembly GCA_964564915.1. Taxonomy (GTDB): domain Bacteria; phylum Actinomycetota; class Actinomycetes; order Actinomycetales; family Demequinaceae; genus JAFGBM01. The sequence continues at coordinate 1,443 of CAZMCU010000042.1, forward strand.
GCGCCCCATCACCGAAATCATCCGCGCCGTGGTCCGGTGGCTCCCCAAGACCTTCGATGGCCACGACCTCGAGGAGGCGATTCGTGCCCTCCCCGGCGAACTTGTGCAGCGGCACGACGCGCCGAGAGACCTCGCGGACCTGCGCACCACGCAGGCGTCGGCTTATCTCGCGACCTTCCCTCCCACGAGCGAACTCACCCAGCGTGTGATCCAACCGGTTGCCCCCGAGGAATCGAACGGGATGGAGGACGCGAGGTTTGTCCTGTACACCTACCCCGACGGCACCACCGGCTACCGTGCCACGTACACCGCGTACGACGGGCACCGCATCGAACCCCGACTCATCGTCTCGCCCGACCTCGTCACGTTCGAGGTGTATCGCCTCTCGGGTCCGGCCGCGAAGAACAAGGGCATGGCGCTCTTCCCCCGCCGCGTCAATGACGAGATCCTCGCGCTTTCTCGCACCGACGGCGAGAGTCTCCGCCTCGCCTACTCGAAGTCGGGACGGAACTGGACCAACGACACGGAGGTCCATGCGCCCCGGCGGTTGTGGGAAATCGTTCAGGCGGGTAACTGCGGATCGCCGATCGAGACGGAACGCGGGTGGCTCGTTCTCACCCATGGGGTGGGGCCGATGCGGCGGTACAGCATCGGCGCCATCCTCCTCGACCTCGATCACCCCGAGAACGTCGTCGGGAGCCTCGAACGTCCCCTCATCGAGCCGCGGGGCACGATGCAGGACGGCTACGTCCCCAACGTCGTCTACTCGTGTGGAGGATTGGTGCACGATGGCGTCCTGTGGTTGCCCTACGGCGTGGGAGACGATCGCGTTCGCGTCGCGTCTGTCGTGGTCGAGGACCTGCTCGACGCGATGCTGCCGCTCGATGCGAGTACGGCGTCGCGCTAGTGAAGAGGGCGATGCGCTAGTGAAGGGGGCGATGCGCTAACGGGACGTCGCGGCGGTGGCCCCGGGGCCACGGGATGAGCGCCGAGGTGGTGCGCCGGTAGTCGGCGTACTCGGGGTGGTGTTCTATCGAGATCCGTTCGGTGAACGCCGTCGACCCGAGGAAGAGCAGCGTCAACAAGATCGCTCCCGCCACCGTGGGGAGCCCAAGGGTGCCTGCGGCGATAACGGCGAACGCGAACACCACCCACCATTGGGCGATCTCGCAGAAGTAGTTGGGGTGTCGGCTGAAGCGGTATAGGCCCGTCCGCAAGACACCGCCAGCCGGGTTGTCGCGATGGAAGTTCCAGCGTTGCTGGTCGGCGATCGTCTCGCCCGCAAGGAGAGTGAGAAAGGCGACGGTGGCGGCGGCGTCGAATATCCCCAGCGGGAGCGGGTTCTGGGTAACGGTCCACACCGGCAACACGATGGCGAGTATCAGCGCGTTCTGGTAGGCGGCGATGAAGACGGCGTTGAACAGCGCGAATCGCCACCCCGGCAACCGCTCGCGCAGGATCGCCCAGCGGTAGTCCTCGCCCCCCGGTGCATACCCGCCGCGTCGAGCGAAGTTGAAGGTCAACCGCACGCCCCACGCGGTGATGAGCAACGCGACGAGCGTGGCGCGGGCGTCGTCCGCTCGTGCGGCGAACACCCACGCGTACACCACCGGGGCGACGGACCACAGGCGATCCGTCCACGAGTACTCGCGCGTCAGGACGGAGGCAAGCCAACACGCGACGATGACACCCCCACAGATCCAGAGGTTGACTTCAAGGGCGCTCATGGTCGATCGGCTCCCCTAGCCCGCTACGTTGTTGGAGGGTGCGGTGCCGTTGACCGAAGGTTCGGTCGCGCCAGGGCGATCAGTAGGGCGGCGGCAACGCCATAGATCGCGGCCCAAATGGGGAGTCCCGCCACGACGAGGAGCACGATCACGGCCACGTAGAGGAGGACGCGAACGATGAACCCCGCGACCTTGTTGGTGATTGCCCAGCGTGACTTGGGGGACAGAAAGAGCACCATGACTCCCACGGTGACTACGAGACCGAGCAACCCCAGCCAACCGTTGTGGCTGGCATACACGATCGCGTACCAGGCCAGGGTGGGTGTCATGAGGGCGATGAAGAACCCCAATTGGACGCTCCATACTTCGCGGTTCGACGGCGTCCTCGGCGAGATCGAGTCCGTCTCCGACGGGGTTGGGGATGAGTCGTCGTTCACGGTGGTGGCTCCTTCGTCGTATGGTGCGGTTCGGTGTAATCCTCGAATCGGCGTCATCGCGCCCTTGCACGATACACGGCTCGCCGACTACTCAGAAGAGCGAGGTCGTCCCCGCTCGTGCCTTTTCTCACAACGGCAACGAGGTGTCGCCTTCTAACCTACGGTGGCGTAACCTAGAGGGGATGGCGTCGGTTCGTCGCCCTACGCGACCCCATCCAGTCTCACAGAAGTCCACATTTACGGGACGACACGATACGAGAGATGGAGACGGCCATGTCCAACCTCATGAGCCTGTGGAGCGCGAAGCGCTGGCCCGGTGTGCCGCGCGAGATTGACGTTCCTGACGAGAGCCTCGTCGAGGCGCTCGAGACCGCGGTAGCCCGGTGGCCCGGGCGGGTTGCGGTCGATTTCATGGGGGAGACGACCACGTACCAAGAGTTGGGGGAGGCCGTGAGCCGTGGGGCGAGCGTCCTCGACGGGTACGGGATCGGCAAGGGCGATCGGGTGGCGATCTCGCTCCCGAACTGCACGAGCCATATGGTCGCGTTCTACTCCGTGCTCCGGCTCGGTGCGATCGTCGTCGAGATCAACCCCACCCTGTCCGCGCCCGAGATCGAGTTTGAGATGGCCGACTCCGGTGCCGTGCTACTTCTCGCGTGGGAGAAGGCACTCGAGACCCTGGGACCGTCTCCCGAGGGTGAGCGCTTCGTCTCGATCGCGGTGGACCTTTCCGCCGACCTTCCGAGGATCAAGCAGTTGGCGCTTCGCCTCCCCATCTCGAAGGCTCGGCACCTGCGCTCCCAACTGTGTAGCGACGCCTTGCCCACCGTTCCCCGGTGGCACTCGCTCCTCCGTCGTGCACAGCCCCTCGACGCGTCCTACCCCAAGCCCGCCTCCGACGACGTCGCGCTCCTCCAATACACCGGCGGCACCACGGGAACCCCCAAGGCCGCCGTCCTCACCCATCGCAACGTCGTATCCAATGCGGTCATGGGTGAGGCGTGGACGGGAGCGAAGCCCGCGACCGAAGTGATCTACGGCGTCCTCCCGTTTTTCCACGCGTTTGGCATGATGCTGTGCCTCGCCTACTCCGTTCGGATCGGCGCGACTCTCGTCGCGTTCCCCAAGTTCTCGGCCGACGAGGTTCTCGCCGCTCAGAAGCGACGCCCGGGAACCTTCCTTCCCGCCGTTCCCCCCATGCTCGACAAGATCGCCGACGCGGCCGAGGCGACGGGGGCGGATCTGAGGTCGTTCACGTGCTCGCTGTCGGGGGCGATGCCGTTGTCACCGGAGACGGCCAGCCGGTGGGAGGAGCTCACCGGGGGCATGGTGGTCGAGGGATACGGGATGACGGAGAGTTCGCCCGTTGCGGTCGGCAACCCGCTGTCGTCCGCCCGTCGCCCCGGTTCGCTCGGTATCCCGTTCCCCAGCACCAAGGTACGGATCGTGGACCCGGAGGACCCGTCGCACGACGTGCCTCGTGGTGAGTCGGGCGAGATGCTCCTCCACGGGCCTCAGGTCTTCTCCGGGTACTGGAACCGCCCGGAGGAAACCGCGTCGCAACTGCTCCCCGGCGGATGGTTGCGGACCGGGGACATCGTCCAGGTCGAACCCAGCGGGCATATCGTGCTGGTCGACCGGATCAAGGAGATCATCATCACCGGCGGATTCAACGTGTACCCGTCCCAGGTGGAGGATCGCCTGCGTGAGATGCCCGGTGTGCGGGACGTCGCGGTGGTCGGGCTTCCCGGGGGTCGCATGGGGGAGGACGTCGTCGCCGCGATCGTGTTGGAGATGGGCCACCCCGCCATGGAGATCCAGGCGGTACGCGAGTGGTGCAGCGCGAAACTCGCCAAGTACGCGCTCCCGGGGCGGGTCATCTTCCTCCCGGATCTGCCGCGTTCCCAGATCGGCAAGGTGCTGAGGCGCGTCGTGCGCACGGACCTGTTGAGCGGAATGCTCGCTTAGCCCGGCACCGGTGGAGGGCTCTGCGGGCACAGCCCGTTAGGCGAGCGTGACCTGGAGCATCGTCCACGACACGGGGGGCAGCGTCGCCGTCACGGCGGAACCGTCGACCCCAACCGCGTCGAGTGTGCGCGGGGTGACCCGATCCGGGGTGTCGACGGTGTTGACCGCGTACGGGTCGGCATCATGGATGGCAACAGCAGACGCGGCGGTGGCGACCGCGCCGCACGCGGAGAGATCCACCACTAGCTCGTGCTCCGCCGCGCAGTCCCGGTTGACCGCGAAGACGGTCACCGACTTTTCGCCGTCCCACGTCGCGACGGCGTTGATCGTCCCAACCGTTCCGTGCCGCGTGGTGTCATGCGTCGGCCCAGCGACCGTCCCACGCAGAACCGTGGAGTGCGCGTTTGTGGCCGTAAGCGAGAACGGGTAGAAGGTGGTTTGACGCCAGGCTCGTCCGCCCGGTTCGGTCATGATCGGCCCGATGACGTTGACGAGTTGGGCGAGGCAGGCGGCTTTCACTCGGTCGGCGTGCCGGAGCAAGGTGATGAGGAGGTCCCCCACGACCACCGCGTCCGCCAGGGAGTAGACGTTGTCGAGAAGGCGCGGGGCGATGGGCCAGTCGGTGGGCATCTCGGTGGGCATGCGCGTCATGTACCAGACGTTCCACTCGTCGAACGAGATGTCGATCCGCTTGTCCGACCCCAGGCGTTCGCGAACCTCGTCGGCCGCGGCGATCACGCCGTCGATGAACGCGTCCATATCCGTGCCGGACGCGAGGAACGAGGCGAGGTCGCCGTCGTGCTCCTCGTAGTAGGCGTGCGCGGAGATGAGGTCGACGTAGTCGTACGTCAGGTCGAGGACGGTGCGCTCCCACGAGCCGAAGGTCGGCATCGATCGGGCGGAACTACCACACGCGACCAGTTCGAGAGAATCGTCGACGCGACGCATCGCTCGCGCGGCATCGCGCGCCGCGTAGCCGTACTGTTCCGCCGTCATCTGGCCGATCTGCCACGGTCCATCCATCTCGTTGCCGAGGCACCACATCGTGATGCCGTGGGGCTTCTCCACACCGTGCGCGCGACGGAGGTCGCTCAGCGTTGTTCCGGAGGGGTGGTTGCAGTACTCCAGGAGGTCCGCCGCCGCCTCGGTGCCACGCGTTCCCAGGTTGACCGCCATCATGGGTTCGACCTGGGCGACGGCACACCAACGAAGGAACTCGTTGGTGCCGAAGGTGTTGGGTTCGAGCGTGTGCCAAGCGAGGTCGAGGCGGCGGGGGCGTTCGTCCACCGGTCCGACTCCGTCCTCCCACCGGTAGGAGGAGACGAAGTTTCCTCCCGGGTATCGCACGGTGGTGACGCCGAGTTCGCGCACGAGGTCGAGGACGTCGGCGCGGAAACCGTCGGCATCGGCGGTGGGGTGTTCGGGCTCGAAGATGCCGGAGTAGACCGTTCGCCCCAGGTGTTCCACGAAGGAACCGAAGAGGCGGCGATTGACCTCGCCGACGGTCTGGGCGGTATCGAGAGACAAGGTGGGCTTGCTCATGGGGATCCTTCCATCGAACGGGGGTACGCCGCGATCTCTACAGCGATGGTAAGGGCCGACGCGATGTCGGCGACGGTCATGGTGGGGATATCTGGGCTGAGGCCCATTTCGGGGGTCGCGGGAACGTGGACAAAGCCCGAGATCGCGTCTCTCCCGCGCAGAGTGTGCTGAAGCGCGAAAAACACGTGGTTGCAGACGAACGAGCCCGCGCTCAGGGAAGCCGACGCCGGGAGGCCTCGTTCGCGGATCGCGGTGACCATCTCCTTGACGGGAAGCGTCGACCAGAGGGCGGCGTCGGCGCCGGGGACGACGGGGGCGTCGACGGGCTGGTTGCCGGCGTTGTCGGGGATGGGGGCGTCGTCGAGGTTGATGGCGATTCTCTCCGGGGTGACGCCTACCCGGCCCTCCGCGACGCCTACCGCGATGACGATGTCCGGGGTTTCGGCTTCGACCCACTCGAGCAGGAGGGACGACGCCCTCCCGAACTCGACAGGGAGGCGACGGACGACGATCGTGGCGTCTCCGCCCCAGGTCTCGCCCACCCTCGCGACCGCGTCCCACGACGGATTGACCGTCGCCCCGGCAAAGGGTTCGAATCCGGTCAGGAGGACGCGCGTCACCCCTTGAGTCTAGGGACGCGGGCCTACCGGGACGCGACGCGCGCAGCACCAGGATTGGCGCAGCGTGACATCGCGAGGCTGCTGACATACCATACGGTATGGTATCTTTTTCTGTATCGACGAAGGGAAAACCATGTCATGGCTCGCGGCAGACGATTGGCTTGAAGCGGGTCTTTCTGCCCTCGCTCGCGAAGGTGCCCGGGCGCTCACGATCGACAATCTTGCCAACGGTCTCCACGTTACGAAGGGTTCGTTCTACCACCACTTCAGCAGCACGGAAGAGTTCAAGCTTCGTGTCCTTGCCTACTGGGAACGGCGCCTGACTTTCGACATCGTCGCGGAGGTGGAGGCGGTGTCTCAGCCAGAAGACGTCCTCGACAGATTCGTGGACACGCTGACACGGAATCCACCGGATGCGGAGAGGGCGATTCGCGCGTGGGCTCTCGACGATGACGAGGTGCGCCAACACCTTGAGCGCGTCGATGTGATGCGTGTAGAACGCGCGGCAGCATGGTTCCGGCTGGGTACAAGCGAGGCGGAATCGCGTGTCGTGGCACGGTCGATGTATGCGCTACTCGTGGGCTGCTACTCGATCGTGCCGCCGGTCGCGGATGCCGAACTCAAGGGCATCATGGCCGAATTCTTCAGGCGTTACGGCGCCACACCTCACCAGTCGCCAACGTCAAAGGGGTGAAGGACATGTCTCGCAGAGCGCTCGGATTCCTGGTCATCGCGCACCTCGTCGCGCTGTTGGTATGGCTCGCAACCATGATCGGAATCGCCGCGACCATCGGAATGCCGCGGTCATTCCACGACTCGCTGACATTCGTCGCCACGAGGGATTGGTTCTCCTACGACGTCTGCTACGCGAACGCCGTGCTGCTCACCGTGCTTGGCGTCATGGTGTGGGCTGGGCTCTACCGGTTCCTGCGCAAAGAACTGGGATTCTGGGCGGAGGTGGGATTCGTCTTCATACCGATTTACGGGATCATCGCTCTGTTCTCGTATGTGTCACAACTCGTGATCGTCCCGGGGTTGGTCGCGGACACCTCGGAGACATCAGCGGAGCTTCTCCGTCATCTGATGCACATCTGGCCGGAGTCCTCCCTGCAGAACTTCGACCAGTTCGCCTACTTTCTGCTAGGGATCACGTCATTCGTCTTCGGTATCGGTCTCGCGCGCAAGTCTGGGGCGCTGCGTGTCTCCGGATGGCTGTTTGTTCTGGGTGGACCCTTAACGCTCGCGATCGGGGTCGGAGTACTCCTCGGCTGGACCCAGGTGGTGGGAGGGAGTTCGATGGCGGGTGGTGTGCTCTCAATCGTCGCCGAGGTGGCGCTCGCGATCGGCCTCCTACGCCCCGAGATCGAGGCCCCACGACGCATGACGTAGGTGCACCTCCGAACGAGCCAACGGTGCGCATTACACTCGGCGGAATGGATACGAACCCGACGGAAGAGATCGACAACCTGATCGCGCAGCATCCCGACTGGCGGGGCGAGACTCTCGCGAAGCTTCGCGCGACCATCCTCGCGGTCGACCCCACGATCGTCGAGACATGGAAGTGGATGGGGTCGCCCGTCTGGGAACGGGACGGAATCCTGTGCGTGGGGAACATCTTCAAGAAGAAGGTGCAGATCCTCTTCTTGTACGGGGCGTCGCTCCCGGATCCGGATGGCGTCTTCAACGCCGAACTCAACGGAAACCAGCGGCGCGGCATCGACTTCTTCGACGGGGACGCCGTCCCCGAGGCCTCGATCCAGAACCTCGTCCGCGCCGCGATCGCCCACAACGAGGCGAAGCGCAAGAAGTAACCCCCGGGTAAGTTGAGTGACTCTCGCTCAACTTCCACTTGACTGTCATAGTTGAGCGACCTAGACTCAACTATGGCGGCAACAAGCCGCCCTGGACAATCGGGCACGCGTGATCCGCGAGCCCCCGTCGAAAGGAACAGTCATGGCACACGCCATCGTTCGTCGCCAGGCTGAACTCGCCGACCCCTTCACGTGGCAGCGGGACGTCGAGACCGCGCTCCGCCGCGTGTTCGGGGACGTCGATGCTTCGCTTGCCGGCGCCTTTAGCCCCGCCCTCGACGTTGAAGAGAGCGACGACGCGTTCACTCTGCACATCGAACTCCCCGGAGTCTCCGCGGACGACGTGGACGTGTCGATCGAAGAGAACGTCCTCACCATCTCGGGCGAACGGCACTTCTACAGCGACAAGGACGCCGACGGCTTCCGCCGCGTCGAGCGCTCGTTCGGTCGCTTCCACCGCGCGGTCCGGCTCCCCGATCGCGTGGATCCCGACAAGGTTTCCGCTGGCTACAAGGACGGCCTGCTCACCGTGACGGTGCCGAAAGCCGAATCGGCTAAGCCGCGCCGGATCCAGGTGGCCTCGGACTAGCACTTCGTCGGCGCCAGATGACCGAAGGCCGGGCGTGGCTCGTGAAGGCCGCGCCCGGCTTCGTCTTCGCTGATTCCTACCAGCGCGACGGGGCGTAGTCCTTGAGGAACACCCCGTACAGGTCCTCGCCCGCCTCGCCGCGCACAATGGGGTCGTAGACCCGGGCTGCGCCGTCGACGAGGTCGAGGGGAGCGTGGAAGCCCTCCTCCGCGAGCCTCACCTTGGTGGGGTGCGGGCGCTCGTCCGTGATCCACCCCGTGTCCACGCTCGTCATCAGTATCCGATCCGTCTCGAACATCTCCTGGGCGCTCGTACGCGTCAGCATGTTGACGGCGGCCTTGGCCATGTTCGTGTGCGGGTGGCCGGGGCCCTTGTACCCGCGACCGAAGACGCCCTCCATCGCCGAGACGTTGACGACGTAGGCGCGGCCCGATCGGTTCGCGGGGGCCAGCGCGGCGGCGGCGAGGTGGGGGCGGAGTCGACTGATGAGGATGAAGGGTGCGGTCTCGTTGCAGAGCTGCACCTCAAGCATCTCGAGCGCGTCCACCTCGCCGACACCCTGGACCCAACTGTTGGTGTGGTGCTGGTCGGGCACGAGGCCGCCAGCGTCGATCGCCGAACCGTCGGCCAGCCTCGCAAGCGACGACGAACCGGGAGCGAGCGCCCGGTCGGTGAGGGTTTGCGCGTCTGGTGCGGTGCCTCTCGCGCCGTATGGGGCGATTCGCCCCGATCCGGGTTCGATATCGAGGTCGAACGCCCCATAGGACTCGCGGGTGGCGACATCGGCCGACGCCAGTAGGGGATGCCCCGCCACCGACTCCTCCAACGCGTGGGGGTGGACGTCGCGGACGTGGCCGAAGCTCAGCGTCCTCGGCCCGCGCCCCTCCTCCCATAGCCCCTGAGCAAGGGGGGTGGACTCGGCGTCGACGAGCGGCGCGTACGCGCCGGGGGAGCGACGCACCGTCTGCGCCGCGTTGTTCACGAGGATGTCGAGGGGGCCATCCGCGGCGACGGAATCCGCAAGCGCCACCACCTGGGCGGGGTCGCGCAGGTCGATACCCACCACCTCGAGCCGGTGCAGCCACTCCGAGGCATCCTCCATGGCGGCAAACCGGCGCACCGCGTCGCGGGGAAAGCGGGTTGTGATGGTCAGGTGCGCGCCGTCGCGCAACAGGCGAAGGGCGATGTGCATACCGATCTTGGCGCGACCCCCCGTGAGGAGCGCGCGTTTCCCGGTGAGGTCCGTGTGAGCCTCGCGCTTAGCGTGGCTCGTCGCCGCGCAATCGGGGCAGAGTTGGTGATAGAAGGCGTCGACGCGCGTGTACTTCTTCTTGCAGATGTAGCACGCTCGTGGCGTCCGCAGCGTGCCCGCGCTTGGGGCCTCGGTCGCGGCTGTGAGGGTTCGCCCTCGCGTCTCGTCGTCGATGCGATCGGGGGCCCCCGTCGCGGTCGCGGCGACGACGGCGCGGTCGGCCGCCTGAACCTCGGCCCGCTTCGTGTCGCGGCGGTGGTGCTTCACGGCCTTGAACATGCGGGCGGTCGCGCGGCGCACGGCCACAAAGTCGGGGTGGTGCTCGTCGACCTCATGGATCTGCCCCAGGACGCGCAAGGCGGTCGCAAGATCTTCGGGGTCGATCGCCGGGGAAGGGGAGGCGTCTAGCACGCGGCCAAGCGTACCCAGTGCACCACGATGCGAGAGACGGACCGTCGCCCGGGCTCGACCTCGTCCGGGGCGTTCTCGGGGGTGCTTTTCACTCGCGCGGGACGGGCGGTGACCAAAAACCGCTATGTTGGACGCGGGAATGCCCCCGACGCGAGGGACCGATCAGCCATGAGACCTATACTCACAGACAAGAACGCGGCAGGAGCACTTATCTCATGACCACGACTACCATTCAGGCTCTCGACGTTGCGGGAGTGACCAACGAGGCGATCCGGGACTTTGTCCTGGAGTGGGTTACGATCACCACTCCCGCACGCGTGGAAGTCGTCAGCGCTGCAGACGATGCTCGGCTCCTCCAGGAGGCGCTGGACGCGGGCGAACTGCTTCAAGCCGGCGAGGGACGCTACTACAACAGGTCTCACGTCAAAGACACCGCCCGTTCGGAAGAGCGCACCGTCGTCGCCACCAGCCGCCCCACGGACCGTGGTGTCTACAACAACTGGCGCCCCGCGGACGAAGTCGACGCCATCGTGCGCGAGCGGATGCGTGGCGCGTCCGCGGGAAAGACGCTGTATGTGGTTCCGTATCTCATGGCGGTGCCGGGCGGGCCGCTAGCGTCGTTCGGGGCGGGCGTACAACTCACCGACGATCGCACGGTGGTGCTGCAGATGATCCGCATGGCTCGCGTCGGCATCCATCTGTTCGAGGAACTGGACGACCCCGAGTTCTTCGTCCGCGGTGTGAATATCAAGGGTGACCTCGACGCGCTCGGGCACGGCACCCCGGATGACCAGCGAATGTTCGCAACGATCGCGGACCGGCGCACCATTCTGCACTACGGCTCCGCCTACGGCGGGAACGCGTTGCTGGGGAAGATTGCCCACGGACTTCGCCAGGCCTCGTACGACGGGTGGGCCTCCGGGCGGTTCCTTGCCGAGCAGTTCATGCTCCTCGGAATCACCGACAAGCAAACCGGCCGCACCTATCGCGTGTGCGGTGGCTTCCCCAGCGCTTCGGGCAAGACCAACCTCGCGATGACGCTTTCACCGGATGCCCTCGGTGACCGGTACGAGGTCGAGTTCTATGGGGATGACATCGCCTGGCTCTGGGTTGGCGAGGACGGACGGCTCTACGGCATGAACCCCGAGAACGGTGTCTTCGGGGTGGTCAAAGACACCAACGAGATGACCAATCCCGCGGCCCTTGACGCGATTCGCCCGGGAACCGGAACGATCTTCACCAACGTCGCCCGCAACGATCTCACCGGAGAGGTGTGGTGGGAAGGGAAGACGCCCGAGCCGCCGGAGCAGCTGGAGGGCTGGCGGGACTGGACCGGAAAGCTCATCGCCGACCGCGACGAGAGCACACGCGATAACCCCTGGGCCCACCCCAACAGTCGGTTCGCAACCGCGCTCACCAACGTCCCCACCGTGGCCTTCGACGCCGATCACCCTGCCGGCGTGCCGATCGACGCGATCATCTTTGGTGGTCGCACCAGAGACCGCGAACCCCTGATCCGCGCGTTCACCGACCTCGCCGAAGGCGTATACGACGGCCTGACCCTCGGCGCCGAGGCCACCTTTGCCGCCGAGGGTCTCGACGGGCAACTTCGCTACGACCCCATGTCGATGCGACCCTTCATGTCGTATCCCGAGGGAAAGTACGCCGAGCACTGGCTCACCATCCTGGGCCAGCTCCAGCACCCGCCGATCTTCGCCCACGTCAACTGGTTCCAGCGGGACCCGGACGATGGGCGTTTTCTCTGGCCCGGATACCGAGAGAATCTTCGTGCCCTGCTCTGGCTCATCGAGCATAAGGAGGGACGGGCGAACGGGCAGACCACCGCGGTTGGCGTTATTCCCACGCCCGACGAACTTGGGCTCGATGGACTCGACCTCCCCGCGTGTGACGTCGAACGACTTCTCACCATCGACAACGCCAGGTGGTGCGAGGAGATGCGGCGTCGCGGCGAGCACCTCGCCCAGTTCGCGGACCTGCCCGAATCCATTCGCTCCGTGCACGAGCGCATCACGGCCGAGTTAGGCCAGTAGGGACGAGGCGGCCGGGACTTCGCGGCATCGGGTGGTTCGCGACCCGCGCGCTACCGGACGTGCTGTGAGAGGAACGCCCGGACGTCGTCCATTTCGTCGTCG
>CAZMCU010000043.1:0-13285 GCA_964564915.1 uncultured Demequinaceae bacterium
GCGCGCTTCCCTGACACGGAAGAGGTCACTGGTTCGATCCCAGTATCGCCCACCAACGGCAGCGGCGAGAGCGGCCGCCCGGTGTGACGGGGAAGGGGAGCCATGACGGCGCTTGAGGTCGATCGGCTGGTCAAGTCCTACGGCACCCTCAAGGCTCTCGACAATTGTTCCTTTGAGGTCCGTCCCGGAGAGGTCTTCGGTTTCGTTGGGTCCAACGGCGCGGGCAAGACCACGGCCATGCGGATCATGCTGGGGGTTCTCGCCGCCGACTCCGGCGAAGTTCGCTGGAAGGGGCGCCCCCTCGATCTTGAGGCCCGTAGCCACGTGGGATACATGCCGGAGGAACGCGGCCTCTACCCCAAGATGAAGGTGGGCGAGCAGTTGGTGTACCTCGCGCGTCTTCATGGCATGTCCCGCGCGGACGCCATCGCCGCCGTCGATCACTGGACCGACCGGCTCGGGATCGCGGCGAGGCGGGGCGACGCCGTCCAGAAGCTCTCTTTGGGTAACCAGCAACGGGTCCAATTGGCCGCAGCTCTATCCCACTCCCCCTCGATCCTCGTCCTCGACGAACCGTTCTCCGGCCTCGATCCCGTCGCGGTCGACGTCATGAGCGCCGTGTTGCGCGAACGCGCGGACGCGGGCGTTCCCGTCGTCTTCTCCTCACACCAACTCGACCTCGTCGAGCGCATTTGCGATCGAGTAGGGGTCATCCGTTCCGGTCGCATGGAGGCGATCGGCACCGTCGACGAGTTGCGTGTCACCGACCACCCCCAGTGGAAGCTCGCGTTTGGTGGCGACGTGACAGCCCTCCGGGCGTGGATCAAGACGATTCCCGGCGTCACCATCCTTCCCTCTCAAGGCGAGCGTGGCACCCTCATCATTGAGGCGACCGAGACGCATCCCGAGGTGGCGCAAGAGGTTCTCAAGGGTGCCGTCGCGCGCGGAGAGGTCCGCGAGTACTCCCTCGTCCGCCCGTCGCTCGTCGACGTCTTCCGCCACATCGTTTCGGCTGAGGAGGTGGCAGCGTGAGCGGGATCCGTACCATCGGCTTGGTCGTTGCGCGGGAGTTCAAGGCGCGCATGATGACCAAAGCCAATGTCATCTCGATGGGGATCCTGCTCGTGCTCATCGTCGGAGGTTCGATCACCGCGGCCGCCCTCACGGGTGGTCCCGCAACCGTGCCGACCGTTCACCTCGGCGTCGCATCCTCCGTCTCCGACCTCACTCCCTACCTTGAGACGAGCGCTCAGGGATACGGGGTGGCGCCTGCTATCACCACCATGACGGAGGACGACGCTCGCGCCATCCTTGAGGGAAATGTTCCCAACGCGCCTCCGCTTGAGGCGTTCGTCGAAGGGACCCCCTCGTCCCCGCACGTCATTCTCGCCAATCCCGACGACAGCCGTACCCAGGGAATCATCACCGGAGCGGTCCAATCCCGCACCCTCGACGAAACCGTCCGTGCCATGGGTGGCGACCCCGAGGTCCTCCGAAACGCGTTCGCCACTTCGCAACCGACGTTCGAGTCTCCCGGGATATCCGACTCGCAGAAGTACGGACCCGCGTATGGAGTGGCGATGGTCGCGCTCATCCTTCTGCTCATCGTGCTCATCACCGGTTGCCAAATGATCGCCATGGGCGTGGTCGAAGAGAAGAGTTCCCGCGTGGTCGAGATCCTGCTCGCCACGATGAAACCCACGCGCCTCCTCGCCGGAAAGATCCTCGGGGTGGGCGCGTACGGACTCTTTCAGGTCACCGTATTGGGCGGAGCGCTCGTGGGATCCCTGATCACGCTTGGCCTCGTCGACAAGATCAATGTTCCTCTCGGTGGACCCCTCGCCCTCCTCATCCTGTGGTTCCTCCTGGGCTACGCCACCTTCTCCCTCCTCTTTGGGGCGGTCGCGTCGCTCGTCTCCCGCCAAGAGGACATCGGCGCTGTGACCACACCCCTCACCTTCCTGGTCCTCGCCCCCTACTACGTCTCGATGTTCCTGGTCCCCGAACAACCGGACTCGAACCTTGTTCGAGTCCTCTCCGAGATCCCCATCCTCTCCCCCTTCATGATGCCGATGCGCGACGCGCTCGGTTCCGTCCCCGCGTGGGAGATGGGCCTCTCGATCCTCCTGACGCTCGCCACAATCCCCGGCCTCGTGTGGATCGCGGCCCGGATCTACCGCAGAGGGGTGCTCCACATGGGTACCCGAATGAAGTTCAGGGACGCGCTCAAGCAACGCGCATAACGGGCAATGGTCTCCCCTCACCACTACCTAGCGCCTGCGATAGGACGCCGACGGAAGACCCCTGTGCGTGCACCTCGCCATGATCTCGCCTGTTGGCTACCGTAGGGGTGATACCTAAGGAGCGGCAATGAGCAGCGGCACCTGGCACACGCACCCGAGCGAAAAACTTCGCGTCAATCCGGGTTTCTCCCTCGCGGACTTCGATCACAACTCCAGCCCCGGCTGGCACGGTGGCGAGGACGACGCGATCCACGAGATGGAGCACCGCGGCAAGGATCTCTACGACCTCCAAGAGAAGCTCTTCGCGGAGGCCAAGACCGCGGGTGGCACGCGTTCCGTCCTGCTGGTGCTCCAGGGCATGGACACGGCGGGCAAGGGGGGCATCGTCGGGCACGTCGTCGGCATCATCAACCCGTACGGCACACAGGTCAGAGCTTTCGGG
The DNA here is from genome assembly GCA_964564915.1 of uncultured Demequinaceae bacterium. Lineage (GTDB taxonomy): Bacteria > Actinomycetota > Actinomycetes > Actinomycetales > Demequinaceae > JAFGBM01. The sequence continues at coordinate 2,686 of CAZMCU010000043.1, forward strand.
GCCCCAACGGAGGAGGAGAGGAAGCACCCCTACCTGTGGCGAATCGAGAAATCGCTACCCCTCCCCGGCAGGGTCGGCGTGTTCGATCGCTCCCACTACGAACAGGTGCTCGTCGTTAGGGTGGAGAACCTTGAGCCACCGGAGGTCTGGGGCCAGCACTACGACGAGATCAACGAGTTCGAGGCGAGGGTCGCGGCTGCGGGGACCACGATCGTCAAGTGCGCCCTCCTGGTCTCGCCGAAGGAGCAACTGGACCGTTTGGAAGCCCGCCTCGACGACCCCGCGAAATACTGGAAGTACAACCCCAAGGACATCGACAAGCGCGCCTCCTGGGACCAATACATGGAGGCATACCAGGACATATTCGACCGCTGCTCGACGGACATCGCCCCCTGGTATGCCATCCCCGCCGACCACAAGTGGTTCGCTCGCCTCGCGATCACCGAACTACTCACGACCGCACTCGAGGGACTGGCTCCCGAGTGGCCGCCCGCCGATTTCGACGTCGCGACCGAGAAAGCGCGTGTCGCCGCCCTCCGCGGTTGATGAGACCGACGGACGGAACGGGCAACGTGACCGGCACAGAAGCGACACGCCTCACCCAAACCTTTCCCCACGAACGGGTCCTCCCAAAGACCCCGGACGAGGTGTCCCTCCGCGAGCTCTACCCCCATCCCCCGGGCATGGTCCGACTCGGCATGATTTGCGGGCCGCACGGCGAAGCCGTCGGTAAGGACGGATCGAGCCGATCCCTGCAAGGACCCGAGGATCGCCGCATCATCCGGGTGCTGAGGGCCGCGGCGGATGTTGTCGTCGTCGGTCGCGCGACGGCCCTAAGGGAGGGCTACGGCCCGATTCGGGTGCGCGACGCCCTTGCGGCGACGCGTTCCGCTGACCAAGCCTCGGCACCCCTCGTCGCCGTCGTCACCGTGACCGGGTCGGTTCCGGATGGCCTCGACCCGGATAACGCTCTCCTCGTGACGACGCGTCAGGCCCCCGCCGCCACCCTCGCTTCAGAATGGGGAGAATCGCTCGTGCTCGCCGGAGACATGGTCTTGTCCCCGCGCGACATGATCGACGCGTTCGCCAACCGGGGATTGACACGCGTCCTGTGCGAAGGCGGGCCCGCCCTTGCGGGGATGCTTCTCGACGCCACGATCATCACCGACTACTGCCTCACGACGAGCCCGCACAAGGGAGCCAAGAGCTCGCTTCGTGTCCCCGTGGTCCCAGAATCCATGAAACTCGTTCACGCGCTCGAGGGCGACGGATTTGTGTATCGGCGGTGGACCTACAACCCCGTCGACGTTACCTCGGGGTAGAACCTGCGGAACTTACGGCGGTGGTTGAGCGCGGCGAGACGCACGTAGAGGCGGCGGCGCCACTGCTTCTCCACCGGGTATGCCAAGGGATTGACGGTCCGGTGCTCCTTGATGAGGTTCTTCACGAGGGCCCGCAGGTCGGGATCGAGCACGTAGCGCGGAAGCATCCCGAGGGGCACGACGCTGTACAGAATCTGGTTCTCGACCCGTACGGGCTTCGCCGCGCCACGGTCGATGACATCGGCGACGAGGAAACGCGTGGGGTTGGCGCCCGCCGCGGTCACGTAGTAGTTGTTCCGGCCGATGCGCGGGTTGACCTCGAGAAACTTCGGGATCCCGTCGCGCGGGTCGACCTTGACGTCGAAGTTCGCGAATCCCTGGTAGTTGGTCGCCGCGAGGATTTTTACGGCGGGGTTGAGCAAGTCGTCCCACCGCCCGGTGATCATGGCAGCGGGGTTACCGAGGCCGCTCGGCGTGTGTTCCTCGAGCAGCACGTGAGCACAGCACTGCAGCGTGACGCGCCCCGCCGCATCGACATACGTGGTGATCGACCGCATCTGGGTGTCGTCACCGGGAATCATCTCCTGGATGACGAACCGTCCCCGGAATCCCCCCGCGGCGACAAGCCGGAGGGTCTCGTCGAGCGCCGCGGCGTCGTCGACCTGAAACACCTTCTTCTTGCCGGGGAAATGCAGCCTCTCGTAGTCGGCGCTGTTGGCGGCCTTGGCGATGACGGGGTAGGTGAAGTCCACGGGGTCGGGGCTCCATCCCTCATCGTCCGCGGTGGAGAAGTCCTGGATGGCGGTCCGGGGCGTGGGAACGCCAGCCTTGGCGCATACCTCCGCGAACGAAACCTTGTCCGCGATGAGACTGAGCAACGCCGGTCCCAGGACGGGGACCGTGTACCACGTCTCGAGTTCCTCGCGCCTCGTGCACAGGAACCGGATGAGCCAGTCGGTGTTGGCTAAGAGGAGAAGTTGGGTGTCGTGATGCCGCTCGCCGATTCCGCGCAAGGTTTCGAACAGGTCACCCTGGGTGGCGTCCTCGCCGACGACGACGTTCTCGATGATGTCGGAGTTCGCGACGGGGCCCGTCACGACCATGCTCACGACGATTGAGCGGGCCCCGAACTCCTCGTGGAAGGCCCGCGCGAGCGCATACACGCCGGTGTCCGCCCCCACAATGACCGGTAAAAACGCGTGCCCCCGCGGCGAAACACCGCTCACCGCATCGGTCATTCCTTGACCTCCGACCGGTCGCCCGCCCACAGCGTGTGGAACGTTCCCTCCGCGTCGACGCGCTGGTAGGTGTGCGCCCCGAAGAAGTCCCGCTGACCCTGAATGAGGGCGGCGGGAAGGCGCTCCGAACGGAGGGCGTCGTAGTACGAGAGGGACGAAGCGAAGGCCGGAACGGGGATGCTCGTCGTGGCGGCTTGAGACACGATCCTGCGCCACGCCTCGACGCCCTTCTTCACCTCGGAGGCGAAGTAGGGGTCGACCAGGAGACTCACGAGGGTGGGGTCGCGATCGAAAGCCTCCGTGATGCGATTGAGGAAGCGCGCCCTGATGATGCACCCCCCTCTCCAGATGCGCGCCATCGCTCCCCGGTTGACCGACCATCCGTATTCGTCCGAAGCGGCCTGGATCTCGTCGAACCCTTGCGCATACGCAACCACCTTGGAGGCGTACAGGGCAAGCCGAACATCGTCGACGAAACCGTCGCGATCCTCGATCGCCACGGTGGGGATCGCGACACCGAGCACGTCCCTCGCGGCCTCCCGCTGGGCGCGCTGGGAGGAGATCGCACGAGCGAACGTCGCCTCCGCGATCCCCGTTACCGGCACCCCCAGATCGAGCGCGGACTGAACCGTCCACTTGCCGGTGCCCTTCTGGCTCGCTTCGTCCGCGATAACGTCGACGAGCGCCTTCCCGGTCGTGGCATCCACCTGGCGAAGCACTTCAGCCGTGATCTCGATGAGGTAGGACTCGAGGTCGCCCTCGTTCCACATCGCGAAGATGTCGGCGAGTTCCGCGGGGTTTGCCCCGAGGCCCATCCGGAGGAGGTGGTACGCCTCCCCGATCAGTTGCATGTCTGCGTATTCGATGCCGTTGTGGACCATCTTGACGAAGTGCCCCGCCCCGTCTGGGCCGACGTGCGTGCAACAGGGGTCACCGTCCACCTTCGCGGAAATCGCTTCCAGGATGGGGCCGAGGGTCACATAGGACTCGACCGAGCCTCCGGGCATGATCGACGGACCATTGAGCGCCCCCTCCTCCCCCCCGGACACCCCGGTGCCCACAAAGTGGAGCCCCTTGGCGCGGAGTGCGGCTTCACGACGGCGGGTGTCCTGGAAGAACGAGTTCCCAGCGTCGACGACGATGTCTCCCGGCTCCAGGAGCGCGGACACTTCGTCGATGACGGCATCCGTCGCCGCTCCGGCTGAGACCATGATGACCACGGTGCGCGGTGGTGCGAGCGCCCCGACGAAGTCCTCCATCGATTCACACCCGACGAACGTGCCCTCGTCCCCGTGGTCGGACAGCAGGGCGTTCATCTTCTCGACGGAACGATTGTGAACCGCGACGGTGTACCCGTGCCGCGCAAAGTTGCGGGCAAGGTTTCTCCCCATCACCCCGAGCCCCGTGACGCCAATCTGTGCCTTTGCCATCATCGTCCTCCGCTGGTTGCGCTTCGTGAACCAGCCTAAGCGTTACCCGCCCGCGTGGCGTGCCCCTTGACGCGCGCAGCCGAGCCTACTCTCGAAGGGTGAGCAGAGGCCCGGCCGACGTTCCGCAGGCCTTCCAGGAGGTCTTGCGGACCATCAAGGGTGCTCGAATCAGGGCTGACGTCGCCCTCAAGGAAACGCCAGCTCCCAGCAGGATCGCGCCCTTCGCCGTCGCGATCAATGGCGAGATGATCGTCGACGGCGTCGCTTCATCGTCGGGACGTTTCGTGGTCCTTCACGACCCCGACGGTCAAGAGGCGTGGGGAGGCACGACGCGCGTGGTCACCCTGGTCAAGGCGGAGGTCGAGCCGGAGGTGGGCACGGACGACCTGTGGTCTCATGTCGCGTGGTCGTGGATCGGCGACGCCTTGTCCGGAGTTCCCCACCGAAATCTTGGGGGAACGGTCACCCGCACCCTCAACGAGTCGTTTGGGGATATCGCGGATCACGGCAGAAGTGTCGTGGTGGAGATGCGGGTCTCCTGGACGCCCCTCGACACGAACATGGCCCCCCACCTTGAGGCGTGGGCCGATCTCCTCGGATCGTGTGCGGGCGTGCCACCGCTGCCGGAGGGCGTGACGCTGTTGCCGGGGACCCCCGCGTAATGGCGGACGCGGAAGACATCGAGGACGAGGCAGACGTCGACGACGAGGCGGACGGCGCGGAGGCTCCCCCCGCTCCCCTGCTCGCGTCCCCCCGGGGTGGTGTTCCTCCCGTGACGGACACGCCGAAGTCTCTTGCGGACGTCGTCCGTGCTTTCGCCGCGGGGACGGGGCCCGTCGCCGTCGATGCGGAACGCGCGTCGGGTTTCCGGTACGGCCAGCGGACCTACCTGGCCCAGTTCAAGCGGGAAGGCGCGGGCATCGCCCTCATCGACACCGCCGCACTCCCGGATCTCTCGTCCCTGTCGGAGGCCATCTCCGAAGCGGAATGGGTCCTTCATGCCGCGAGCCAGGATCTTCCCGGGTTGCGCGACCTCAACATGGCCCCCGCGAAGGTGTTCGACACGGAACTCGCCGCGCGCCTGCTCGGGTGGCCGCGCGTCGGCCTCGCGTCCGTCGTCGAGAGGGAGTTGGGATTCGCCCTCGCCAAAGAGCATTCGGCTCAAGATTGGTCGGAGCGGCCGCTACCGGCGGAATGGCTCACCTATGCCGCCCTCGACGTTGAGCTTCTCCTCGACCTGAGGGATCGGCTGGAGCACCACCTCAAGGCCGCGGACAAGTTGGAGTGGGCGGCCCAAGAATTCGAAGCCGTGCGTGCCGCACCCCCCGCGGAACCCAAGGTGGACCCGTGGAGGCGCACCTCCGGCACTCACGGGATTCGGGACCGTCGGGGACTCGCGATCATCCGAGAACTGTGGAACGCCCGGGAGGCCGCCGCCCACGAGCGTGACACCGCGCCCGGCCGAGTGTTGAGGGACGCCGCCATCGTCGCGGCCGCTCAGGCTAAACCCGCGTCGCTCGGCGCGCTTCTGGCGATCCGCGAATGGCAGTCAAAGGGGACGAAGCGCAGGGCAGCGCAGTGGTACCCCGCCATCGCGCGTGCGCTTGCCCTACCGGAAGCCGATCTCCCGACGATGCGGGGGCCCAGGGGAGACGGACCTCCCCCGGCACGGGTATGGGGGGAGAAACGACCGGAGGCGGCTGTCAGGCTCGAGGCCGCGCGGGCGACGATCGCCAAACTGGTCGATCGTCACGCCATTCCGGCGGAGAACCTCCTCCAACCCGACGCGCTTCGACGCCTGTGCTGGGAGAACCTCGGACATGACGAGACCGCCATCCGCGAGTTCCTGGAATCGAGGGGCGCGCGACCCTGGCAGATCGATCTGGTCACCGAACCCCTCGCGAAGTCCATCGCCAAAGCCGAGGCAGCCGTCGCGGCCGTCAACGCCGATCCACCCCCCTCGGAGGGATAGCCCTTCAGCGTTGGGCGGAAGCCTCCCCCTACTTCCCTCGCTTCCCTAACGCAGCCAACGTCGTTCGCGCAATTGCGGCAGAGTCGAGGCCAATCGAATCGAAGATCTCCTGCCTCGATGCTTGCGCCAAGAATCGCCGCGGGACGCCGAAATGCATCCACGTCTGCCCGCCACCGTGCGAATCGACCCGTTCGGTCGACGTGGCCTCCAGGTGGGACTCCCAGGCCTCCCCCACCCCGCCCTCGACGAGCCCGTCTTCGATCGTTACGACGAGCTCCGCCCCCTTGACGGTGGAGGCGAGACCGGGAGGAACGGGGATCACCCACGTTGCCGATGCTGCCCGTGCGGACACCCCCCGGGCCTCGAGAATCCCAGCGACCTCGATCGCGGTCGACGCCATGACTCCGATACCGAACACGACGACACGAGGAGCGCTCCCCTTGCCCGCCGACGATGTCTCCGTGAGCCTGTCGATTCCGTTCGTGGACGCCCTCCCCTTCGCGGGGATGGGCGACCCAAGGTCACCCTTGGGGTAGCGCACGATCGTTGGTGCATCGTCCACCTCGATGGCCTCGCGGAACGCCCGGCGAAGGGTGTCCTCATCGCGGGGCGCGGCGATCCGAATTCCCGGGACGTAACGGAAAAGCGCCAGATCCCACATGCCGTTGTGGCTCGGCCCGTCGTCTCCCGTGATTCCGGCTCGGTCGAGCATGAAGGTGACCCCCGCTCGGTGGAGGCCGACATCCATGAGCACTTGATCGAATGCGCGGTTGAGGAAGGTCGCGTAAACGGCGACGACGGGATGCATCCCCGCGAACGCCAGCCCCGCGGCGGCGGTCGCGATGTGTTGCTCCGCGATGCCAACGTCGATGACCCGCTCGGGAAACTCCTCCGCCATCGGTTCCAGTCCCACGGGGGCGCGCATCGCGGCTGTGAGGGCGACGAGGTCCGGCCGTGTCCGGGCCGCTTGGACAATCTCGTCGGCGAATACCGCCGTCCAGCCGAATCGGGAGGGTTCGATGGGCAACCCCGTCTCCGGGTGGATCCGCCCGACGGCGTGGAGCTTGTCGCCGTGGTGGTTTTCCGCGGGGTGGTAACCCCTCCCCTTTTCCGTCAAGACGTGGACGATGACGGGGGCTCCAAACCCGCGCGCGTGTTTGAAGGCGTGTTCGAGTTGCCGCATGTCGTGACCGTCAATCGGGCCCACGTACTTGATCCCCAGATCGTTGAACAAGCCTTGGGGGCCGAAAAGGTCACGCAATCCGTGCTTGACGCGTTTGATCGCCGTGAAGGTGCCTCGCCCGATCGGACCCCTGTTGCGCAACGTGCGTTTGCCCCAACTCATGAAGCGTTCGTATCGGGGGCTCGTACGGATGTCGTCGAGCCGACGGGCGAGCCCTCCCATCGTCCTCGCGTACGAGCGTCCGTTGTCGTTGACGACGATGACGACCCTGTCCTCGGAGTCGGCGATCTGATTGAGCGCCTCCCACGCCATGCCTCCGGTGAGCGCCCCATCGCCGATAACGGCGACGACCGTGCGGTCGGTGAGCCCGCGTAACGTGTTTCCACGTGCGATACCCGCGGCCCATGAGAGCCCGGTCGACGCGTGGGAGTTCTCGACGATGTCGTGCCCGGACTCCGCACGGCTCGGGTACCCGGAAATTCCGCCCTTGGCCCGAAGTGCCGAGAAATCCTGGCGACCGGTCAAAAGTTTGTGGACGTACGCCTGGTGTCCGGTGTCGAAGACGATGGAGTCTTGAGGCGAATCGAAAACCCGATGGAGGGCGATGGTCAGTTCCACCACACCGAGGTTGGGTCCTAGGTGCCCACCGGTCTTGGAGACGGAATCGACCAGATGGGTGCGGATCTCCGCCGCGAGCGCGACAAGATCCTGCTGCCCCAGCGCCTTGAGGTCGGCCGGAGACCCGATCGATTCCAACACCGCGTGCCGCTCCTTCGTGTCCGTCGTCCCCAATGTACGGTGCCGCGCTCGTGACGGCGCGGCCCCAACGTCCCTACGACGAAGCGAGGGACCGCAGCACGTATGGGAGGATGCCTCCGTGACGGAAGTACTCCGCCTCTCCGGGGGTGTCGATCCGAACACGCGCCTCAAATTGAACGAGTACCGGGGACGAACCGTGCCGGTCGGGTCGGGTCGCGGTGACCGTCAGGACCCGTGGGTGACGCCCGGAGGAGAAGGCGGAGATTCCCCGGATCGTCAGGGAGGACGTCCCGTCGAGCCCGAGCGAGGCCGCCGTCTTCCCCTCGGGGAATTCGAGCGGGAGCACCCCCATGCCGATGAGGTTGGAGCGGTGAATCCGCTCGAAACTCTCCGCGACGACCGCGCGGACGCCGAGCAGAGCCGTCCCCTTGGCGGCCCAGTCGCGTGAGGAACCCGTTCCGTATTCCTTTCCGGCCAGGATGACGAGCGGGATGTGAGCCGCGGCGTACGCTTGCGCGGCATCGTAGATGGTCTCCACCTCGCCCGTGACAAAGCTGCGCGTGAACCCGCCCTCGATGCCGTTGCCCGCGAGCCCCGCCCCCTCGACATCGCCGGCGAGCAAGAGGTTGCGGAGCCGGATGTTGGCGAACGTCCCGCGGATCATCACCTCGTGATTGCCCCGCCTCGATCCGTAGGAGTTGAAGTCGGCGTGCTTGACGCCGTGCTCGGAAAGGTAGAGCCCGGCGGGGCTGTCCGCCTTGATCGACCCGGCCGGTGAGATGTGGTCCGTCGTGACGGAGTCGCCCAACCACGCGAGCACCCTCGCACCCTCGATGTCCCGGATGGGTGCGGGTTCCATCGTCATCCCGTCGAAGTACGGGGGCTTGCGAACGTAGGTCGACTTCGGGTTCCACTCGAACGTGCCGCCCTTGGGGGTGGGAAGCGTCTGCCAGTGTTGGTCTCCCGAGAAGACGTCGGCGTAGTCGCGACGGAACATGTCGCGGGTGATCGACGACTGAACCACCTCCTCGACGTCGGCTGGGCTCGGCCAAATGTCGCGGAGGTAGACGGGTTTGCCGTCCTTGTCCGTGCCCAGCGCGTCGGCCTCGAAGTCGTGATCCATGGTGCCGGCGAGCGCGTAGGCGATGACGAGCGGGGGCGACGCGAGGTAGTTCATCTTGACGTCGGGGTTGATGCGGCCCTCGAAGTTGCGGTTGCCGGAGAGGACGGCGGAGACGGTCAGGTCGTTCTCCCGGATGGCCTCGGAGACGCCGGTGTCGAGGGGCCCGGAGTTGCCGATGCACGTGGTGCAGCCGTAGCCGACGAGGTTGAATCCGAGCGCGTCGAGGTCGGGCCACAAGCCCGCCTTCTCGTAGTAGTCGGTGACGACCTTCGATCCGGGGGCGAGCGACGTCTTGACCCATGGCTTGACGGTGAGGCCCCTCGCGTGGGCGTTGCGGGCGAGGAGTCCCGCCGCGATCATGACGGACGGGTTGGACGTGTTGGTGCACGACGTGATCGAAGCGATGACGACGGCCCCGTCCTCAAGTTCGTGCTTGGCGCCGTCGCGGCCCTTGTAGACGGCCGACCTCGCATCGCCGATGCGGTAGTTGGAGATGTCCTTGTCGAAGCGCGTCTTCGCCTCGGTGAGCGCGATGCGGTCTTGCGGGCGCTTGGGGCCGGCGATCGAGGGGACGACGGTGGAGAGGTCGAGTTCGAGGTACTCGGAGTAGACGGCCTCGGGGCCTTCCCCGTGCCACATACCCTGCTCGCGCGCGTACGCCTCGACGAGCGCCACCTGCTCGTCGCTCCGTCCCGTCAACCGGAGGTAGTCGAGCGTGACGTCGTCGATGGGGAACATTGCCGCGGTCGCGCCGTACTCGGGCGACATATTGCCGATCGTGGCGCGGTTGGCGAGCGGGACGGCGCCGACCCCCGCCCCGTAGAACTCGACAATCTTGCCCACCACGCCGTGCTTACGGAGGAGCTCCGTGATGGTGAGGACCACGTCCGTCGCCGTCGCGCCCGAGGGAATCTCACCCTTGAGGTTGAATCCGACGACCTTGGGGATGAGCATCGACACCGGCTGGCCAAGCATTGCCGCCTCGGCCTCGATTCCGCCGACACCCCATGCGAGCACCCCGAGCCCGTTGACCATGGTCGTGTGGGAATCCGTGCCGACGCACGAGTCGGGGAAGGCCTGGAGGTTACCCCTGGCCTCTCGCGTCGCGACGACGGTCGAGAGGTATTCGAGGTTGACCTGGTGCACGATCCCCGTGCCGGGTGGGACCACGCGGAAGTTGTCGAAGGCCGTCTGGCCCCAACGGAGTAGTTGGTAGCGCTCGCCGTTGCGCTGGTACTCGAGTTTCATGTTCTCCTCGAGCGCGTCCGAGCGGCCGAAGACATCGATGACAACGGAGTGGTCGATGACCATCTCGGCGGGTGCGAGCGGGTTGATTCGGGCGGGGTCGCCACCGAGGGAGACCATCGCCTCCCGCATCGTCGCGAGGTCGACGATGCAGGGAACCCCGGTGAAGTCCTGCATGATGACGCGGGCGGGCGTGAACTGGATCTCGGTCCTCGGGTCTGCTACCGGGTCCCACGCCGCGAGCGCGCGAATGTGGTCGGCCGTGACGTTGGCGCCATCCTCCGTGCGAAGCAGACACTCCGCGAGGACCTTGAGGCTGTAGGGGAGT
>CAZMCU010000044.1:0-9561 GCA_964564915.1 uncultured Demequinaceae bacterium
CCGAGCACGTCGCGGGAGAGCGGCGCGGTCATGCAGTGGGGGCCACCACGGCCGCGGCTGAGTTGGCCACCGGGGATCTCGATCACCTCGATACCCGCAGCCCGCAAGCCCGCGTTCGTGCCCGTGTTGTGGTGGTACGCGACCACCACCCCGGGGGACAGCGCGACGACGTTGTTCCCCATCGTCCATTGCTCGCGTTCGGCGTCGCCTCCGGTGGGGACGACGCGCAACCGATCGATCCCGAGCGCCTCCGCGACGACCTCGACGAACGGTCGCGTCTCTTCCGTCTCCTCGACGAGGCTCGGGTCGGCGTCGGACGGTCGGAGGGAAACGGAGTGGATGGTGTCCACGATCGGGGGGAACACGGTGACGCAGTCGCGATCGGCGAACGTCACCACGGAGTCGAGGTGCATGGCGCGACGTTCGTGGGGAAGCGTCGCGACGACGACGCGCGTCGCGGCCCCCGCGGCGAACAGGGTGGAGGCGAGGGCGCGGACGGCGTCGGGGGAGGTTCGCTCACCCGCGCCGGCGAGGACCACCCCGTTTCCGGCCACGAGGAGGTCGCCTCCCTCGAGGGGTTCGACCGACGACCCCGATGCGGCATCTCCCGTCCACACTCGGGCACGACCGGCGAACCGTGGGTGGAAGCGGTACACCGCCTCGAGCACCGAGGTCTCTCCACGGCGGGCGGGGAAACGGAGGGAGTTGAGGGTGACTCCTCCGCCGATCCACGACGCGGAGTCGCGCGTGTAGAGGAGGCTGGGGAGCGGGGCGAGGACGTACGCGGCGGGGTCAAGATTCGCGCCGCTCGCCCCCAGCCCCGGGGGGAGGTCGTCGATCGCGATCCCTCCCGTGACCCCGCGAGCCAGGTCGTCGGAGGAGAAGTCGTCGAGGAAGGAACGAACGTCCGGAGCGATCCCCGGGGTGAGCCGGTCGAGGAGCCACGCGCGGGCGTCGGGAACGGAGAGCGTCTCGGCCAGCACGTCGGCCAACTCGACCACTTCGACGCCTCGCCCCGTCAACTCGTGAACGAACGCGGCGTGGTCGCGTTGTGCCTGCTCGACGTCCATGACCTCGTCGAAGAGCAACTCGGCGCAGTTGCCCTGGGTGAGGCGCCGGTGGGCGAGGCCCGGAGCGCACACGAGGACGGCGCGGAGGGTATCGACCTCGCTCCGGACCCCGAGGGGGACCGCGTGTGGCATGGCATCCTCCGGTGGCTAGCGCCTCTCGCCTGACGCTACCGCACGGGGGTGCCGCCGCCGATCGCAGGGAAGGGTAATGGGACGGCTACCCGAAGGTGAAAGCGTAGGCCTCGATGCCGGGCGTGAACTCGATCGTCATGAGGTCCTCGGTCGCGTTGCCGGAGTAGAGCGTGTACAGGATCGGAGTACCGGAGACATCGAATTCGTTGAGGAAGCCGGGGTTGTCCGCGAGCGTGACACGCACGGTCCCGGAACCTCCGAGGACGAGGTACACGTCCGCGGCGCGGAAGCGGTAGGCGAGGGTAGCGTCATCGCCCGCGAGCGCGTACTCGGGGGTGATGGTCCACGTTCCACCGAGGGTGGGGGTGTCGCGCGGGGGGTCGGCCGCGAGCGTGAAGTCGAACGGGACGTCCGCCCCCCCGGCGTCGTTGTAGTACCCCCGCAACCGGTTGTACCCGAGGTACGTCTCCGGTGAGATGTCACCCGTCACGGTGCTGCCATCGACGGCGACCACGGGTGTCGCCGGGAGGTCGAGGAGCTGCTGGATGAGCTTCTCGGTTTCGGCGTAGTAGCCCTCACCCCAGTTCACCTGGCGCACCTCGCCGTCGCGGTCGATCAGGTAATGCGCGGGCCAGTAGCGCTGGTCCCAAGCGGTCCACGTCGCGTAGTCGTTGTCGAGCGCAATGGGGTAGGTGACGCCGAGCCGGGAGGCGGCGTCCACGACGTTGCCCTCGACGTGCTCGAACGCGAACTCCGGTGTGTGAACGCCGATGACGACGAGCCCGTCCGCCGCATACCGTTCGTTCCACGCCTCGATGTACGGGAGCGTTCGTTGGCAGTTGATGCAGGAGTACGTCCAGAAGTCGAGGAGGACAACACGGCCGCGGAGGCTCTCGAGCGTGAGGGGGGCGCCGTCGATCCCGGTGAGATCGGCGGTGTTGAGCCACGCGGTGATGCCGGGAAGGCCGCGAGCGGGACCGCAGTCCCGAAGCACGGAGGGGTCGAACGAGCAGGCGTAGAACGAGGAGGTGGATGTGGATGTGGTGTCCGCGCCCGTGAGGTTGGCAATCTCGTTCTGAACGGTCGCGTTGCCCTCAATCGCGTCTTGCGCGTCGGCGAGGACCCCGGGGACGAGGCGTTGGAGGGGCTCGAACACGTTGAACGTGAGGAGGAGCGAGGTGGCGACCAGGATCGCGCCGGAGACCTGGCGGACCAGGGAGAGCCTCGCCCTGACCGCGCGAATCCGCGTGGCGATCGCTCGCCCCGCAAGCGCGAACGCGAGAAGGGGAATGGCGAGGCCAAGGCAGAACGCCGCCGTAAGGACGACGAGGTTCCAACTGATCCCCGCCGTCGCGGCGACGACGGTGATGGCCGCGAGGATGGGCCCCGCGCACGGCACGAACACGAGGCCCAGCGCGACCCCCACGCCGAAGGAGCCACCGGATCCGAACGCTCCACGGGTGCGCAGGCGCTCGGGAAGGCGAACGCGTTCGAACGGCCGGGAGAGGAGGTCACCGAGGGGGCGGATGAGTAGCCCGAGCCCGACGATGGAGAGAACGACGATGCCGGTCCACCTCAGGAAGTCAGCGGGAAGGTGAAGGAAGCCGAGGAGCGAACCACCCACCAGGGTGAACACGCCAAAGGACGTCACGAGGCCCGCGACGACGAGGTAGGGACGACGGGTCGAGGGTGCCTCCGAGGACGCGGTGCCAGGAGCGGGGGTCGGCGCTGCGGTCGCGAGAATGGCGGGGAGAACGGGCAGCACGCAGGGACTGACAGCGGTGATGATGCCAGAGACGATTCCGACAAGCGCGAGGGTGATCATCGTCAGTCCAACCCCGCAACGGGGGCCGATATTCCCCCCAGGGAGGCGGCGACACGCCGCAGGGAACTTGTCCTCCGGCCCGTACGTTGCCAGCACGAACACCCGACGACCGGAGAGGGGGAGTCGCGTGGTGGGCAAGGGATCGATCCTGTGGCAGACTGCATGGGGCACGAAAGGAAGGCACTACCGATGGACGAGTCGTCAACCCTGAGACTGATGGCTCACCCCGACACCACCCCCTTCATTTGCGGCACTTGCCCCCTCTCCCATCCCAAGCACGTCGGTTGGCTCGGCGTCGGTGCCACGCCCTACGCGACCTTCGCCGCGATCTCCTATCTTGAGGTCCCCGAGGTGTACGTTGACGTCGCCCTGGGCGACATGCGGGAGGGCCGATTCGTCGCGAGCGCCATCTTCGGGTGCCGGGTGGGATACATCCCGGAGAACGGGGCACCCGGCTACGAGTACACGGGCTCGACGATCCTGCTCAAGGACCCCGCCCACCCCCTCAACGTTCAGCATGGCGCGGTCGATCTTCACCCGCGGCGTGACGAGTTTTGGCGAGTCGTGGCGTGGCTGGCCCAATCGGAAGACCTGGTCGCGGAAGCCGTTCGGGCCGTCGCGACTCAGTACAGTACGGTCAGCGCCTCGGCGTAAGCCATTCCCAACCGCGAACGAGAGCGCTACGCTGCGTGCCGTGGGCACGTACGAGCCCGACGATTCGCGCGACCAACCCGTGATGACCGCGCGGATGCTGCATGAGCGCTCGCCGGTGGACGGTATTCGCTACCAGGAACTGCGCGTCGTCCAGAACCTCGTGAAAATGGGGGCGGACATCACCGCACCTCGCCACGTGATCTTCTACTTGTATTTCCCGCGGAAGTCGGGCGCGAACGCCGCGGCGAGGGCGCTCCGTCATCGGGGACACGAGGTTTCGGTGCATCCACCCTGGGAGAAGATCCCCCAGTGGGCCACGGTCGCCGAGACGCGCGACCGCGCCATCGTTCCGGACTTCCTTCGCGAAACCGTCGACGTCTGCGAGAAGCTTGCCGACCACCACGACGGGGTTTTCGACGGATGGGAAGCCGGGTTGACGGAGGCGGAGGTCAAGGCGCGCGAGGAGGAATAGGGCGAATGCGATTGGGGTTGTGAATAAGGTGACCCTTACTCACAAGGAGATCGCATGAACCTCAATTCTGAAACACCATTCGGCGAGACCGCAGGTCTCCGCCGCGACCCGCAGGATGGGGAAACCCCTCGCGAGAAAGCCCGCGTGCCGGGTGACCGACGCCGTTCGCGTGTCAGCGACCGACGCGGGAGGGGGCCCACCGATCGTCGCGGACGTGGGTTGGACCTCTATCGGTTCGAGCGGCCGCAATAACAGATTCCGCAAAGAGGGGCGCTCTCGCGCCGTACCCGCTACGGTAGTGGCATGCAACCGAAACCGCCCCTTGGCCCGTTTGACATCGCGGGGATCATCGCGGCTTCGCTCGTGGTGCTGGGAGCCTTTCTTCCGTTCTGGGTCTTTGACTTCGGTTTCCTGGGCGGTACCATGTCCGTCCCTTTCCGTGAGTCATCCGGTGGGGACTTCACGTTGATCCTGGGCGCCGCGGCGGCCGTCCTTGTGGTGCTGAGGATGAGGATCGGTGCGATTCTTGCTCTCGTCGTGACCGGCCTCGTCATCATTTGGCAGGCGTCGGATGTTGGGGCCGGGGTGGGGATAAGCCTGGGAATCGGCTTGTTCGTCATGGTGGTAGGTATCATCGGGGGAGTCATCGTCCTGGCGATTGCGGAGAACCAAGCGGAGCATGCGCCGCGCACCGCGAGTGGCGCGGCGGCTGCCGCCCCCTGGAAGCCGCCCGATTTCACCCCCCAACCCGACACGACACGCCCGATGGTCGATCCCGAGGATCCCTTCCGCATCGTTTAGCACGAGTCGACGTGGGGGAGCGGGCGACGCGCCCGGGCAACGAATAGTTGCAAAGATCCCGCAAGCGCGCTAATCTATTGCATGGCTAACGAATAGTTAGTCTGACAACAACGAAGGAGGTCCCATGGCTGAGAACCAGCATGAGACCGGGGGCGAGACCCCCAACGACGGTGGCCACGATGGCCACGACGACCACGAGGGCCGCGAAGACAACTACGTCCGCCGCCTCGGTCGCACGACGCGCGCGATGCGCCGTCACCTCGAACAGACGATCAGCGACGTCCCGGGCGGGATGAGCGCATGGTGGGTGCTTCGGTACCTCCATCGCGCCGGTCCCCAAGTCCAGGCGGACATCGCCGAGAACATCGGCGTCGCGGGCTCCACGCTCACGCGCCGACTCGAGCAGATGGAGGCCGACGGCCTCATCACCCGGACGGTGGACGACGCCGACAAGCGCCGGGTCATCGTCGCACTCAGCGAGCGGGGCGAGGCCCTGCGTTCTGGGCAACGCGAGCGTGCCGACGCTACGACGGCGGCCTTGCTCGAGGGCGTGAGCCCGGAGGACCTAGCGGCGTTCGGCCGCGTCATGGAACGGATCGACGAGAACCTCCGGGCGCTCGGAGTCGACCCGAACGGACGCGGGCACGGACGTGGAGGCGGGCGCGGATTCCGATCCGGGTTCGGCCCCGGTAGTGGACGCGGTGAAGGCGGCGGAAGCCGCGGAAGCCGCGGAAGCCGCGAAAGCAGCAGGCGTGGAGAGCACGGCGGGCGACGCGGCGAAAGCCGCAACGGGCGCTGGGCTCGATTCGACGACGAGGTGTAATCCTCAAACGGACGTCAGGGGGCGGTCCGGCTTCGGCCGGGCCGCCCTTCGTCGTCTCCGTCGGCACCGAGCACGTTCGCGATTTCGCGGTGGAGTTGGGGCAGGCTCGAGCGCACGGTGTCCCACACGATGTCGGGATCGACGCGCCAGTACCCGTGGACGATGAGGTTGCGTTGGCCCTTGGCTCGATCGTTGCTGACGTGGTAGGTGTAGAGCGGAAGACGGGAGGTCGGCGATGAGGTCCAGGACCCACGGTCGCGGCGTCAGTAAAGGTGGGGGAAGGGGGGTGAGCGGGAGCGTCGTCGGTGCGGTAGCGGCGAGCGCGGTCGCGGCCCTCGCGATGGCCGGGTGTTCCGCGGCGGATGGAACGGGGGGAGAGAATCCCTCGACGGGGGGGAACGCGGCCTCGGACTTCGGGCAGGGCAGCCCGCGACCCGACTGCCTCGAAACCCCCGACCCCAACCGCGTCGCGTACTACCCCGCTCCCGTCGTCGTCGCGTCGGACTGGAGCGAGCCCATCGCGGTCTCCCCTCCCGTCACCGACGCGTGCCCCAACGACGCGATCACCATCAGCGACGACGGTCTCACGCTCTACTTCTTCTGGTCGCCCGTGGTCCAAGGGTCGAACGCCGAGTTGCTCGCGCCCGAGACCGGCACCTATCGAGCGGAGCGGGTGGGGGACGACCTCGGCGTCTTCGGGGAGCCGACGTATGTCGATCTCCAGAAGGGCGCGGAGGACGGCTCGGTCGACGGCTCGCTCAACTTCACCCCCGGGGGCGAGAGCGTCATCTTCCACTCGACGCGCGCCGCCAACCTCGGCTACCTAGCGTCACCCCCGACCGACGACTACCTCGACCTCTACGTCGCCGACGTCGTCGACGGCGTACCCGGCCCCGCGGCGAACCTCGGAGAACCCGTCAACACCGTCTACCTCGACGGGGAGGCGGGCCTCAGCCCCGACGGCTCGATGCTCTACGTCGCCTCGAACCGACCGGGCGGGCTGGGTGGGACCGACCTCTGGGTATCCGAGCACGTTGGTACGGGGTGGGGAGCGGGCTCGTGGAGCGACCCGGTCAACATGGGGGCGCCGATCGACTCGGCCTCCGAGGACCTCCAACCCGCGTTCGCCGCCAACGACCCCAACACGATGTACTTCACGTCCGACCGCGATGGTCCCACGAGCATCTACCGCTCGACGTGGGACGGCACCTCATGGAGCGCGCCGGAGATGGTCATCACGGGCTACGCCGGCGAGCCGACGCTCGTGGCCGACGGGAGCGTCATGTACTTCGTCCAGGTGTGGGTGGACGACGCTGGGGTGTTTGGCTCGAACATCTGGTACGTCACGCGCATCAGGTGACGCCGGCCGAGCGCTACCAGTCGAACCAGTCGAGCGTCGAGGCGTGGGCGGCGTAGACGGAGGGCGGGAGGAGCTCGCGGGGGTTGGACCCGTCGGCGTCCATGATCATCAGCCGCGCCGTCGTCCCGATGAGGTCGCCAGCGTCGTCGAGAAGGAACTGCTTCTCCACGTACGCGACCTGGCCGTCGTCGCCGGGGATGGGTCCGGCGCAGAAGAACTCGCAGTCGGTCAGTTGTTCCTGCTGACCGTCGCGGTTGACGCGCCAGACGTTCACCGGATAGACCTCGTTCCAGTTCTTGGCGGTCTGCTCAACCCAGGGCCGCGTTGCCTCGTACCGGTAGAAGTAGACCCACTCGCCGTCGGGTGAGCAGCGCGGGTCGTGGTCGGATTCCCACCCGGTGGTCGTGGAGAGTTGCCGCACGTTCGAGCCGTCGAGGTCGACGAGGAAGATCCGTTCCTGATACGCCACGTCGGTTCCCCGGGTCGACTTGAAGGCGATCGCGTCGTCGCCGCACCACGAGGGGTCGTTGTCCTCGTGGTCGGGATCGGTCGTCACCTCGGTGACGGACCAGTCGGACAGATCGAGGATGAAGACGTTGGCGGCGGACGATGTGTCGTAGGTGCGCCACGAACTGTAGAGCAACCGGGTGCCGTCGGGGTTCCACTTGGGGGCGGCGGCGGGGAAGGCGTCGTCCGTGAGGCGGGTTTCCTCACCCGTCGAGATGTCGACCATGAACAGGTCGAGCGACGAGAAGTCGCCGGGGGTTGTGTAGCGGTGAAAGGCCACGCGCGAACCGTCGTCCGTTATCGACGGGTTGGCGTTGGCGTGCGTGCCGTCGACGACCGGGGTGATGGTGCCATCGTTCGCGAGCAGGTACATCTCGCCGTTGCCGTATGGGTCGGCGGCGTGGGAGAGGAGCAGGATGCGCGGGTTGGAGGCATTCGCCCACGCCCACGTGCTGGGGTCGCCTCCGGGGGTGCCCCCCGCGTCGCCGGAGCATGCGGCAAGGGACAGGAGGGAACCCAGGGCGAGTCCCGAGAGCGCGACGGTGCGGACCACCATCGCATCGTATCGCGGCGATTTCTCCCGTTCCCCTCGCGCGCGGGGGCGCATCGGGCCAGACTAGGGGCATGGCAGCCACGATCTCTTCCCCTCACCGCGCGGCCCACCGTCGGGTTCGCGTGGGTCTCACCGCCGTCGCCGCGCTCGCCGCGCTGGCGACCCTTACCGGATGCTCGGGTGGGGCGACCGCACCGCGCGTCACCATCACCGTTCCTCCAACGGAGGCGGCTCCCTCCGATACCCCGCCCGAACCCGCTCAGCCGCAACCGGCCGACCCCGGCGATTCCGGGGCCCCCGCGAACCCCATCACGTACATCGACGACGGGCTCGTCGTCACCCAGGGCGACGTTGCTCCCGCGTGCACCCACTCGGTGTGCCACTACCTCCACGTCGCGTGGAGCGGCCTGCAGAAGGGGTGGCACAGCGTCCAGTGCGTATCGGACCTCGCGTCGGTTGGCGCGTGGTCGGAAGGCAACTACGAGTTCGCCGCTACCGTCGGTGAGCGCGACATCGGATGCTTCCTCGCCTACCCCGGCTCGCACGTGTGGATCATCATCGACGGCGAGATCGAGTCGCCGCACGCCTACTGGCCGTAGGGCGCGTTGCCCACGTAGGCGGTAGGGGTTACTCAGGCACGGAGTGTTCGCTCGGCGATGGTGGTGAGTCGTTCGCAGAGCGCGTTGAAACTGCTGGTATTTCGTACTGATTGGGTCCGACCCGCCGATTACCGGCGTCTCGGAAGAGCGCGAGCAACTCGGGGCTGACGTGAGGCTCATTGTTGAGAAGCTCTTCGAGTCGTTGTGCTTCGACGAGGGTAAGGCGTGTCTCGTGCCAGTCGCGGACGACGGCGCGTGCGCGATCCAATGCGGCGCCGAGCACGAACGAGGTCACGTCCTGTTGTTGCGCGGCGGCGGCCTCCCGAATGGTTGTCAGCGCATCTGGCGCGATGCGCATATTAAGCCGAGCGGTTGCGGCGGTGGGCATGAGTGCCTCCTTGTATGTATAGGATACGTACCACGGATGTACAGATCAATCCTCGGAGAGTGCACTGGGGGCCGCACGCCGCAATTTGCGGGCGGTGATCGCCAGGCGGCAGCCGTCGGAGGTCAGAGGCTCGAACCCGTGCCCGCGGTAGAACGTGGCCGCACGGTCGTCGATCGCGTCGACGATCACAACCTCGAAACCGACCTCAGCGGAGATGGCGGACAAGCGAGCGAGCGCATCGAGTAGCGTTACTCGGCCGACCCCCTTCCCCTGGTAGACGACGTCGACACCGAGTTGGGCGATGAGAATCGCGGGTATGGGGTAGCGGCGAGACAGCCCTGAATCCTGCACCGTAGCGTCCTCTAGTCCGAGACGGT
>CAZMCU010000044.1:9661-12836 GCA_964564915.1 uncultured Demequinaceae bacterium
TAGCGGCGAGACAGCCCTGAATCCTGCACCGTAGCGTCCTCTAGTCCGAGACGGTCTAGCGTGCGTGTCACGCTAGGCTCTCCCCATGGGCATATGTGGGAAGGGCAGCGACCGCCGTCGGGAGAAGGCGAACGCGAAGATGCGGGCGCCGTCCGGGGTATACGGCGTCCGTCGTGGGGACCTCATCCGGATGGAGGCCCTAGAGAGCGAGGGCTGCGACCTCACGCGGAAGCGTCACGTGATGTTCTTCCTCTGCTTCCCCCACGAGGACGATGCTCGAACCGCCGCCGAGGTGCTCAGCGGTAGGGGGTTCACGGTGACGGTCGAGCATCTGGACGAGGGGGGATCGAGATGGACGATCCTCGCCGAGTCCTCCGATCATGCCCTCGTCCCCAACTTCCTCCGCGAAACGGCCGACCTGTGCGATCGACTGGCGGTCACCCACGGTGGTCAATACAACGGTTGGGAAGCCGGTCCGGACCTCGAGTAGGGCGTCGCGAGCCTCCAGCCTCCGCCCTCAGGCGTCACCGTCATCGCCACCGGCGCCCCGGGGTCGGGCGGTCGTCCGGTAGGTTGGAGGGGACGCAACCGTTCGGGGAAGTGATGCAAAGAAGCAAACGGGTTGTCGTGGTCGCCAACCGGCTTCCGGTGAGGCGAAACGGAACCGCGTGGGAAACCAGTCCGGGTGGGCTGGTCAGCGCGGTGACCCCGATCGTGGCTCAGAGCCGGGGAACGTTTGTGGGGTGGACCGGGGCGGCCGACGACGCACCGCCCCCCTTCGAGCACGACGGCGTTCACCTCCATCCGGTGGGGTTGAGCCAGCAGGAGATCGAGGACTACTACCTCGGCTTTTCGAACGGCACCATTTGGCCGCTCTACCACGACGCCATCCGCGCCCCCGAGTTCCACCGACACTGGTGGCGGCCCTACGTGGACATCAACATGCGATTCGCCCGGGCTACCTCCGACGTGGCGGGGCCCGGCGACATCGCCTGGATCCAGGACTACCAACTCCAAATGGTGCCCGGCTTGTTGCGCGGGCTTCGACCCGACGTGTCCATCGGTTTCTTCTTGCACATCCCGTTTCCCCCGGTGGAGATCTTCGCGCGCCTCCCGTGGCGACGTCAGATCTTGGAGGGGCTCCTCGGCGCGGACGTCCTCGCCTTCCAGACGTCTCTCGCCCGCCACAACTTCCGCCGGGCGGCCCTGACCTTCGCCGGGGTGAAGGGGACCCCTCGGATGCTCGAGGTCGGCGACCGGAAGGTGCGCCTCATGACGTCGCCCATCTCGATCGACGTTGACCACTTCGCCTCCGCCGCGGCCGCCCCGGACGTCCAAGGCGCGGCCGCCTATCTTCGCCACAACCTCGGCAACCCGTCGACCGTCATCCTCGGCGTCGACCGTCTCGACTACACCAAGGGCATCGACGTCCGGCTCAAGGCGTTCGACACGATGTTGGAGGCGCATCCGGAGGCGGTGGAGAACGTGGTGTTCGTGCAGGTCGCGAACCCCAGCCGCGAAGAGGTGGACGATTACGCCACCATTCGGGAAGAGGTCGAGGGCCTCGTGGGTCGCATCAACGGCCAACGCGGCGCCCTGGGGCGCGTGCCCGTCCACTACCTGTACGGCAGCCTCGGTTTCGAGGAGTTGGTCTCGTGGTATCGGACGGCCGACGTCATGTGCGTGACGCCCTTCCGGGACGGGATGAACCTCGTGGCGAAGGAATTCGTCGCCACGCGCATTCACGACGATGGGGTGCTCATCCTCAGCGAGTTCGCGGGCGCGGCCGAGGAGATGCGGCAAGCGCTCATCACCAACCCCTACGACGCCGACGGGCTCGCCGAGATCATGTGGCGATCGGTGACGATGGTGCCGGGGGAGCAACGGGCGAGGATGCGGGCGATGCGTCGGCAGTTGATTCGCAACACGGTGTTCGACTGGGCGCGGGAGTGCATCGGGGCCCTTGAGGCATGAGCGGTCTGCATCGTCGGCTCCGCGACTTGGCGCGCGCGCGCGTGCTGCTCGTGGTGTGCGACTACGACGGGACGCTCGCCCCAGTGGTCGACGACCCGTCGCGTGCGTGGCCCGACGCGGCGGCCATGGAGGCCCTCGTGGGGTTGGGGCGGCTTCCCGGAACGCATGCGTGCATCGTCTCGGGGCGAGCCATGGGGGCCCTCCTCCGGCTCGCGGGGGCGCCAGCCGGCGTCACACTGATCGGGGGTCATGGCGCCGAGGCGGACGGTGTGCCGCCGCTCATCGCGCCCGAGCAGCGCCAAAGGCTCGACGAACTCGTCGCCCGGTTCCGGTCGATCGCCCAGGCGTACCCGGGGTCGAGGGTGGAGGATAAGCCGGTTTCCGCGGTCTTCCACTACCGCCAGGTCGATCCGGCGCAATGGAAGGCGGCGGCCGACGAGGCGTCCCGGCTGGCCGACGAGTTCCCGGATCTGCGGAAGGTCACCGGTAAGTGTGTGGTCGAGTTCTTGGGGGCGGACGTGCACAAGGGGGGCGCCATCGCCGCACTGACCGAGCGGTTCGGCGCGGATCGGGTGCTGTTCGTGGGCGACGACCTCACCGACGAGGACGGATTCGCCGCGCTTCGTCCCGACGACGTTGGGGTCAAGGTGGGGCGCGGCAGGTCGCTCGCCCGCTATCGCGTGCGCGACGTTCCCGCCGTGGCGACGACGCTGCGGAGGCTCCTGGAGTTGCGTCGGCTCGCTCAGCGTCCCGGCTCGGGGACGACCAAACCCTAGCGCCGAACCCTAGCGCCAGACCCGCCCCGTGTCGTAGCGTCGGAGGTGCTGGGGGCACGGCTACTCGGCCGGGACTACTCAAGGGAGAGAACCATGAGCAAGACCACGCTCGTCGGCCTCGTCGGCGGCATCCTCATCGCGGTGACGGTCTTCCTTCACGGGAACACGATCACCTTCTCGTGGGACGAGATCAAGGACACGCAATCGCTCGTGTTGTTCGGGTCGGGCGTCGCGGTCATCGCGTTCGCGCTCCTGCGCAACCGGGTCCTCACCGGCTACGCCGCGATGATCTCGTTCACCATCGCGCTCATTTGGGTCGTCGACATGCTGCGCGCCAGCTCCTTCGACATCACGGCGCGGCTCATCGTGCTCGTCGTCGGTGTGATCTTCGCGCTCATGGCGTCGTCGGCGGGAAAGACCTCGTC
>CAZMCU010000045.1:0-12443 GCA_964564915.1 uncultured Demequinaceae bacterium
GCGCAGTACGGCGGAAGTCCCCCTCAAGGAGACATCTCCTTCACCGTTATCCCGTCCGGAGACTAAGCCGACACCTCGTGGAGGCGCTGGCTGATGAGCGTCGTCACCCCGTCCCCTCGCATCGTCGCGCCGTAGAGCGCGTCGGAAATCTCCATGGTCCGCTTCTGGTGGGTGACGACGATGAGTTGTGAGTCCTCCTGCAGTTCACGGAGGATATCCAAGAGCCTGCCGAGGTTGACATCGTCGAGGGCCGCCTCGACCTCGTCCATGACGTAGAACGGGCTGGGGCGCGCCTTGAAGATCGCAATCAGCATGGCGATCGCCGTCAGGGACCGCTCCCCTCCGCTGAGGAGCGAGAGGCGCTTGACCTTCTTCCCTGCCGGCCGGGCCTCGATGTCGATCCCCGTTTCCAGCAGGTCGTCGGGCGCCGTGAGGACGAGGCTGCCCTCGCCCCCAGGGAAGAGACGGGGGAACACGAGAGCGAACTCGCGGGCCGTGTCCGCGAAGGCCTCTCCGAAGATGACCTCGACCCTCTCGTCGATATCCTTGACGATCTGCAAGAGGTCGGAGCGCGACTTCTTGATGTCGGCGATCTGGTCCGTCAGGAAGGTGTGACGCTCCTCAAGGGCGGAGAACTCCTCAAGCGCGAGCGGGTTGACCCGCCCGAGTTGGATAAGGGCACGCTCACCGCGACGGAGGCGTCGCTCCTGCTCCTCGCGGACGTAGGGTTCGGTGATCGGTTCGCCCTCGTCGGTGAGGCCAAGGGGAACGGGTAGATGCGGGCCATACTCCTCGACGAGTTGGGCGGGGTCGAGGCCGAGTTCGTCGACCGCGCGCTGTTCGAATTGCTCAAGCCGGACCCGCTGTTCCGCCTTCGCGACCTCGTCCCGGTGGGCGTCATCCGTCAAGCGTGCGTATTCCGCCGCATACTCCTCGACGTTGCGTCGCACCTCCGCGAGCCGAGTCGCCCGGTCGGTACGTTCCTGCTCGATCTCGGCACGACGATCGTCCGCCTTCTGGACGGAGCCATCGATCGCCTCCAACGCGATGCGCGCACCGGCGATCACCTCGCGCGCGGCCTGGGATTGACGTTCCCTGCGGTGCGCGGCTTCCTCGACCTTGGCGCGCGCGTCTCGCTCCGCGGCGGCCGCGAGCGCCAGGCTCTCGGCCCGCGCGCTGAGCGCCCTCGCCCGCTCCTCCGCCGTGCGCAGCGCGAGCCTCGCCTCGGTCTCCGCCGCCCGCGCGGCGGTGGCCGCTTCCGCATCCGCGTCCCTTCGGCGCTGCGCCTCGGCGGTGTCCGCCTCGGTTTGCTCCGGTTCCGCCTGGGCGGCGGCCAATCGCTCGGTCAGTCCGGTGAGGTCGAGTTGCTCCGACTCGATCCTCACCCTCGCGGCTTCGAGTTGCTCGCGTAGGCGATCCGCCTCACCCTTCGCCGCACGAACCGCCGCCCCCAACTGCCCCAACTGCTCCGCGACGGCGGCGAGTTTGGCGTCGGACTCGTGGAGCCTCCCGAGGGTCACGGCGTGGCGATCGCGCGTCGATTCCTCCCGCGTCTCGGCCTCTTTCACCTCGAAGGTCGTCCTCTCGACGGTTCGCGCCGCCTCGTCCCTGCGGTTCCTCGCCTCATCGAAAGCCGCTTGCATGTGAAGCACGCTCGGGGCGTCCCCGGCTCCACCGAACGCGCTTCTGTGGCTGAGGATGTCGCCCCTGCGGGTTACGGCGACCACACCAACACCGGAATTGACGAGGGCACGGGCCGTCGCGAGGTCGTCGACGACGGCGACACCGGAAAGGTGAGCACGTACGGTCTCGACGACTCCCGCCGGTCCGGAGACCAGGTCGCAGGCCCACTCGGCGTTGGGGGGCAGGGTCACATCGGGGTTCTCGACGGTTGCGGTGGGGTCGGACACGACGAACCTCGCCCGTCCGGCATCCTCGTCGCGCAGCCACCGGATGGCGTCGACGGCATCCTCGACGGAGTCGACGGCAAGCGCATCCGCGAGCGGGCCGAGGGCGGCGGCGATCGCGTCCTCCGCGTCGCCTTCGACGTCGATGAGGGAGGCGACCGTGCCCTGTATTCCGCGGGTCTTCCGCGTGAGGAGGGCACCCGCGCCATCCTTCCGGGCGAGGCTCAGTTCGAGTCCCTCGGCCTTGCCCGCCCACGTGTCGCGCTCACGGATCGCCTCGGTCAGGCGCTCACGCGCATTCTCCAGGTCGGTCTTGGCGGACTCCCACGCCTCCGACGCCTCCTCGTGGGCCGCGTCGATGTCCTCTTCGCCCGCCTCGACGGACGCAACCGTCGACTCGAGTGCGGCGAATTCGACGGTGGCCTCGTGGCCGCGCTTCTCCGCGTCGCTGAGCGCCTGTTGAAGGCGACCGATCTCGTCCTCCGACGCCTCGACCCTCGAGCGGCGAGCCGCGACCTCCCCCGCGAGCCTGGCCACTCCCTCCCGGCGATCGGCAACCGATCGGAGCAAGTTGGCCACGGTCCGCTCCGACGCGACCGCGGTGGCCTCCGCCTGCTGTCGAGCGGTTTCCGCGACCGCGAGCGCCGACTTCGCCTCATCCACCTCGGCCTCGAGTTCGGCCCTAGCCGCCTTGGCGCGCTCGAGTTGCTCGTCAAGGTCCACCAGGTCGGTCGGGGGAAGGTGGTCGATCTGGCTTCCGAAGAGACGCAGTCGCTCCTCCGCGAGCGTCGACAGGTTCCGGAGGCGCTCCCGAATCGCGGAAAGTCGGTAGAAGACGTCGTTCGCCTTGG
Organism: uncultured Demequinaceae bacterium; assembly: GCA_964564915.1. GTDB lineage: Bacteria > Actinomycetota > Actinomycetes > Actinomycetales > Demequinaceae > JAFGBM01. The sequence continues at coordinate 2,759 of CAZMCU010000045.1, forward strand.
TGAGGGCCGGGGTCGCCTCCGCGGACTCCCGCTCCAGGTCGATCAGGCGGGCACGCGCTTCCGTGAGGGAACGTTCGACCGTAGCCCGGCGAGCCAAGAGCGCGGTCTCGTCCGCGTGCTCCCGCTCCAGTTGGCCCTTGATCTGTGCGAGGTCGTCGGCCAGCAGCCTCGCCCGCGCGTCCCGGACCTCGGACTGGATCCCTTGCGCCTGCCGCGCGATTTCCGCCTGCTTGCCGAGGGGCCCCAATTGCCTCCGGATCTCCACCGTGAGGTCCTGGACTCGCGTGAGGTTGGCCTGCATGGCGTCGAGCTTGCGAAGCGCCTTCTCCTTGCGCTTGCGGTGTTTGAGGATCCCGGCGGCCTCCTCGATGAAGTGCCGGCGGTCCTCCGGAGTGGCGCGAAGCACGTCATCGAGGTGCCCCTGGGAGACGATGACGTGCATTTCCCTGCCGAGCCCGGAATCGCTCAAGAGGTCCTGGATGTCGAGGAGTCGGCACGGCTCGCCGTTGATCGCATACTCCGAGCCTCCGGAGCGGAAGAGCGTGCGGGAAATCGTCACCTCGGAGTACTCGATGGGGAGTATGCCGTCGTGGTTGTCGATCGTCAGAGTGACCTCGGCACGACCCAAGGGGGGACGACCCGCCGTTCCCGCGAAGATGACGTCGTCCATCTTGCCGCCGCGCAGCGCGTGCGCCCCCTGCTCGCCCATGACCCACGCGAGGGCGTCGACAATGTTGGACTTTCCCGAACCGTTTGGACCGACCACGCAGGTGATCCCCGGTTCGAACTCGAGGGTCGTCGCCGACGCGAAGGACTTGAAGCCCCGGAGCGTCAACGTCTTGAGGTGCACGGACGTAAGCCTAGGCGATGCACGGACCTCCGGAGGAGGGCGTGGGCTAGGTTGCGGCGCTAGAGATCAGGGAACCAGATGGCGATCTCCCGGGCCGCGGACTCCGGCGAGTCCGAACCGTGCACGAGGTTGCGAATCACGGGCGTATCCCACCGCCGGGCGAGGTCGCCACGAATCGTTCCCGGAGCCGCGGTGGTGGGATCGGTCGTGCCCGCGAGAGCCCGGAATCCCTCGACCACACCTTCACCCTCGGCGACGGCGGCGACGACGGGGCCGGAGAGCATGAACTCGAGAAGGGGCTCGAAAAACGGCTTGCCCGTGTGCTCCTCGTAATGGCGCTCCAACGTGGCCCGATCCGGTTGACGCAGATCGAAGGCCACCAATCGGTAGGCCTTCGCTTCGACACGGCGGAGGATCTCGCCGCACAGCCCTCTGGCGACGCCATCGGGTTTGACAAGGATGAGGGTTCGCTCGTTCACAGGTTCGAGGGTACCGGTGAACTCTAGGGGAGAGGGACCTCGCCACCCGCGGAGTATCGCCCACCGCTCGAAGGAACGACGGACAAGCCGGGAGAGTCGGGGAACCATATCTCGATCTCGGCATGGGCTGTCATCGCGGAATCGGACGCGTGGACGAGCGTGTGGTAGACGGGCGTGTGCCAGTCACGAGCCAGGTCGCCCCGGATGGTTCCCGGGGCCGCGGTGGTCGGATCCCCCGTTCCCGCGAGCGACCGCAATCCCTCGATGACGCGATCCCCTTGGAGCACCGCTGCGATGCTGGGTCCCGACATCATGAAATCGATCAGGGGATTGAAAAAGTCCCGGCCACGGTGCAGTGCGTATTGACGCTCGAACCGGGCGCGCGACGCATCCTCGAGTTTGAGAGCGACGATGTCGTAGCCCTTGGTTTCTACCCTCCGGAGGACCTCGCCGATGAGGCGCCGCCGAATCGCGTCAGGCTTGATGAGCATCAAGGTGCGTTCCATCATGAGGCTTACGCTACTCCACCGCTTCCGTCCTGGCAGGATGGATTCGTGATCACTCTCGACGACTTCGATACCTACCCCGACTTTCCCGTCCCCGGAGTGCTGTTCTACGACATCGGCCCCATCCTGAGGGATCCAGACCTATTCAAGGCCGCGTGCGACGACCTCGTCCCATCGCCCGCCCTCGATATCGACCTCGTCGCAGGCATCGACGCTCGCGGTTTCATCTTTGCCCCGATGGTCGCCCAGCACCTCCATGTCGGGCTCACGATGGTTCGCAAAGTGGGAAAGCTTCCCGGTGCGCTTCTCACCGCGACCGCGAGTATCGAGTACGGGGCGGCGTCACTCACCCTCAACCCCAAGGGCATCGCGGGAAAGCACGTTCTCGTCGTGGACGATGTGCTCGCAACGGGGGGCACGGCGAAGGCGGTGGCTTCGATGCTGGAGGAGGCGGGCGCCGCTCGTGTCAGTTTCACGTTTCTTCTGGAGATCACCGCCCTACCGGGCCGTGAGGTGCTCTCCGCCTACGAGGTCGCCTCGGTCGTTCAGGTTTAGACCCACCGCTGTTCTCGCCCGCAAGAATCAGGCGACCGAGCGTCGTCCCCAAGGGTCAAGGAACCCTAGTGTTGCGCCCGAGCCGGGCGATGCCGCGGCGTCCAGCGCGCCCCCAACGCGACGAGGGCGGAGACCACCATGGTCGCCGCAAACACCTGACCCGCGATGAAACCAGGATCGACATCGAGCGAAACCACCTCGAGCGAACGGATGTGATCCGTATGGGAGACGTAGGCGAGAAAGCCCAGGCCACCCGCGGCGACAATCACCGTGACGAGCACCCACACGGGGACCTGCCGTGCCGTCGGGTGGGAACGGAGGTACCTGCTCATGACCGTGAGGGCGGAGAAGACCCCGAGGGGGAGGAAGACGACCCCGAGGGCGAGGGTGAGGAAGACGCACCCGGGGATGACGGCCTCGCCCCCGACACGGTCAGCGGCGGCTTCCAGCAGAGAGGTCCGTTCGACCCCCCAGAACACCAGGGCGAAACCCACCACCCCCACCGCAACTGAGAACCCGATCTTGACCAGGGCTTGCCTCACGTCTCACCCCTTTCGGAGCTCCGATAGCGAACCCCACCCGTTCGTGGCTGCACCACCATGACCCTACCGCGCGCACCCTCGGTCCACTCCCAACAGGATGCGCGCCTCCGCGACGAGCGTGATGGAACCCGTCACGAGCACCCCCCCACCCCACTCGCTCTCGCCCTCGGCGAGAGCAACGGCTTTATCGATCGCGGAGGGAAGGTCGGGAATCACGTCCACGCGCTCGTCACCGAACACCTCACGCGCTATCCCGCCAAGGTCCTCCGGAGCGAAAGCGCGGGACGAAAGGGAGGCCGTCACAACGACGCGGTCGAGCACGGGTTCGAGGGCGGAGAGGATGCCTTCCGCATCCTTGTCCTCGAGCACCCCGACGACACCCACCAGGGACTCGAGTGTGAACGCCTCGTCGAGCGCCTCCGCGAGCGCGTCCGCCCCGTGCGGATTGTGGGCGGCGTCGACGACGATGAGCGGGGAGGTTCTGACCACCTCAAGCCGTCCCGGGGACACCACGGACGAGAAACCCTCGTTCACGACGGCACCGTCGAGCGCCGACCCACCGAAGAACGCTTCGACCGCCGCGAGGGCGAGCAGGGCGTTGTGAGCCTGATGGGGGCCCAGAAGGGGAACAAAGATGTCCTCGTACGTCGCCGCACGCGTCCGGAGCGTCACCACCTGTCCGCCCACGGCGGGTTCGCGCCCGACCACCTCGAGCTCGTCTCCCTCCCACGCCGCGTCGGCTCCCGCCCCGTCGATCGCGGCCCGAACGATGGGGGCGACGGATTCGAACTGCTCGGCCACCACCACCGAAGCCCCCGGCTTGATGATCCCCACCTTCTCTCGTCCGATGCCCGCGAGGTCCGTCCCCAAGTAACGCGAGTGATCGAGGGCGACGGGGGCGATGATCGCAACCTCCCCATCGGCGACGTTGGTCGCGTCCCACAAACCGCCCAGACCCACCTCGATGACGGCGACGTCAACGGGAGCGTCCGCGAAGGCCGCAAACCCGAGCACGGTCAGTACCTCGAAGAAACTCAGTCGCGGTCCCCCGCGCTCCGCCGACCGCGCGTCGGCGAGGTGGATGATCGGCGCAACCTCGAGCCATAACCGGATGAAGTCGGTGGGGCCGATGGGCTCGCCGTCGATCTGGATACGTTCCCGCGCGGTCGTCAGGTGCGGGGACGTGAAGAGGCCGGTGCGGAGTCCGTGGGCACGCACGAGCGACTCGATCATGCGGGCCGTTGAGGTCTTGCCGTTGGTTCCCGCGATGTGGATCACGCGGTAGGCGTTCTCGGGGTTGCCGAGAAGGTCGCACGTTTCCCGCATTCGATCGAGAGTGGGCTCGAAGTCGTGCTCCGGGCTTCGATCGAGGATGTGCGCGAGTATCTCGCGCTCGGCCTCGTCCTCGCTCAGGCCCCCAAAGGGGACATCGTCTGCCACTCGCTCATGCTAGCGACCGAGACGCGGTCCATCCGCCCGGTGTCGACTAACGTGACGTCATGGGCATCAAGGATCGGATCGTCGGAATTGACGCCGTCAGGGGGATCGCGATCCTGGGGATGTTCGCCGCGCACATCGGGCCACCGGGACCGCAAACCCCGAGCATCGACGAGCCTCGGACCGTGTGGAACTGGATGTGGGTGTTCGACGGTCGATCCGCGGCGACGTTCGCCATCCTCGTCGGCGTGTCGATGACGCTGCTGGACCGCGGACACGCCGTCGCCTTCAGCCGCGCGCGTATCGCCACGCGCGCTGTCCTTCTGCTCGTCCTCGGGTTCACGCTCGACCAGCTCCAGACGCCCGTCGTCTGCATCCTGGTCAACACCGGGCTCATGATGCTCGTCGGATTGTGGGCGCTCCGAGCACGGGCACGGACGCTTGTCGCTCTCGCGGTGGCGTTCACTATCGCCGGACCCTTCGTCAGGGTCTGGCTTGCGGACCACGCCTCCGGCGCAATATCGATCAATCCATCGGTCGGGCTGCGCCCCTATCCATCGATCGTCGAAGCGCTATGGGGCTTCTATCCACTTGTGGTGTGGATGGCATACGTCTTCGTCGGCATCCTTGTCGGGCGCGCGGCTTTGGGATCCCCGAGGGTTCTCGCCGGGCTCGCATGGCGAGGAATCGTGCTCGCGGCTTTCGGCTACGGCGGCTCCGTGCTCATCGGTGGCGAGCAGAGGGGGATGCTCGATACCTCCCCTGGGTGGTGGAAGTCGGCGTCCCCTCACACGTACACGCCGTTCGAGGTAACGGGGAACCTCGGGGTGACCCTTGCCCTCGTGGCCGCGTGTTGTGCTCTCGCGCTCGTTGCGCGCTGGGCCCTCATCCCCTTCGCCGCTGTCGGCGCGATGGCGCTGACCGTGTACACGGGCCACATCGTCGCCATCTGGTGGATGCACAACACACCTGTGTACGACCCACGTATGGCCACGTTGTTGTGGTTCTGGGGGGTCGCGATCGTCGGGTGCACCGCCTGGCGATACACGCTCGGGCGGGGGCCCCTCGAGCGGTTCCTCCATTGGGCATCGATGCGGGTTGCCGGGGCGGAAACCGTTGCGGCCGTCCACGACGAGTCGGAGACGTAGGACCTTCCGGTGCCGGGACCCTCTCGACGGACCAGGACAGCGACCCGATCCTGCCCCTGGCGCCTCCTCGGTCCCGCGTTCGTCGCGGCCGTCGCCTACGTCGACCCCGGCAACGTCGCCGCCAACCTCACGGCTGGTGCGAAATACGGGTACCTCCTCCTCTGGGTTCTCGTCGCCGCCAACCTCATGGCCGTCCTCGTCCAGTACCTATCCGCCAAACTCGGAATCGTCACGGGTCACAGCCTCCCGGAGTTACTGGGCTCTCGCCTCCGCAGGGGTCCGCGACTCTGGTACTGGGTCCAGGCGGAACTCATCGCCGCCGCGACCGACGTCGCCGAGGTCATCGGAGGTGCGCTGGCCCTCACGATGCTCTTCGGGTTACCCCTGCTGCTCGGTGGCGTGATCGTGGGGATCGTCTCGACGGCGCTTCTGGCGTTCCAGTCGCGGCGCGGCGAACGGGCGTTCGAGTTCGTCATCATCGGCCTGCTCGCGATCATCCTCCTCGGCTTCCTCGCGGGACTCGTCGTCAGCCCCGTCGACTGGGGTTCCACGATTGGTGGCCTGCTCCCCCGGTTCGACGGGAGCGAGACCGTCGTCCTCGCCGCGAGCCTGCTCGGTGCGACCGTCATGCCCCACGCGATCTACCTCCACTCCTCACTCACGCGGGACCGGTTCGGAGTGTGCCCCGAATCGCCGACGACGCGCACCCTCATCCGCGCGACACGATGGGACGTCTCGTGGTCGCTACTCCTCGCGGGGACCGTCAACGTCGCGATGCTGCTTCTCGCGGCCGCGAGCCTCCCCGGCGTGGCCGGCACCGACACGATCGAAGGGGCGCACGCGGCTATCGAGGGGTCACTCGGACCCGCGATCGGGATCGCGTTCGCGGTGGGATTGCTCGCATCCGGTCTCGCCTCGACCGCGGTTGGCTCCTACGCAGGCGCGGTCATCATGGGCGGACTGGTGCGGAGGAGCATCCCCCTCTTCACCCGTCGAATCATCACCCTGATTCCCGCCCTCCTGGTGCTTTCCCTTGGCGTGGACCCCACGTGGGCCCTCGTTCTCAGCCAAGTGGTCTTAAGCGTTGGCATTCCCTTCGCGATCGTCCCCCTCGTCCGCATAAGTAGCGACCGCTCGGTCATGGGTGACTTCCGCCTCGGCGGCGTAACCCGAGTGATCTCGTGGGGGATCGTGGTGCTCATCGTGACGCTCAACGTTGCGCTCGTCGCCGTCACGGTGGCAGCCATCTGAGAGGCCCCATCGCCGACTCGGTCAATGGTGCCTAAATCCCCCCACCGGACCTACGACGCGAGCGTCCCCGCAAACACCTGCCACGCAAGAAGCGACTTCGCGACAAGGCTCAGCAGGACGTAGGTCGACTCGCCATACACGTAGTCCGACCACTTCCCGATCTTCTTGTACTGGAGGTACTGAACGATGGCGAAGCAGTTGAAGAACACGAAGAGGGAGAAGAATATCCCGTAGACGAACGCGGGAGGCGAGGCGGCGACGCCGGGCTCCCACAGGTAGAGGGCGATGGCGATCCACGGAACCGCGCCCGCAATCACGCCGAACCAGTACGACGTGAAACTCACTCCCTTGCCCGGGGTCTCGTACTTCTCTTGGAGCAGCCCAAAGAGGATCATCGAGGCGTTGACCCCGGCGAGCGCGATGAGGGCGGCCGCGTCGGCGATGCCGACGAGCAGGGCGATGAGCAGGATCATGATCGACGACGAGATCGAGTACTCGACCCAACGCGCGTAGTTGCGCCCCTGCTTCAGTCGCGCAACGTACTTGGAGAAGTACATCGGCGACGCGATGACGAGGTGGGCGATTGCGGACACGAAGAAGAACGCGGCGACACCGTAGGCGTACCGGAACTCGAAGAGCGGCGTGATGCTCGGCGGTTCCACCCCCGGGGCGTTCTGCATGAACGTTGCGACGACGGGAAGCGTGAACCCGTTCGCCAACACCAGGATCGCGACGCCCTGGGCCAGGTGAAGCAGGCCCATCACGACGTTGTAGCGGCGCAGTTTACTCGCGGTCGTGGGCGTCACGGTGCCGACGGTACCGGTGGTGGTCTTCACTGCCATGAGGTCCTCCTTGGACGGTGGTTTCACCAGTCTACGAACGTCGCCCCCACCGCGGCCATTCCCGAAAACCCGTCGCGTTCCCCGGCACGAACCTCACCACCAGAGGTAAAATGGTCGGTAAAGGCAACCACCGACGGTCCGCGCTTTGGATGATGCGCGGAACGCCGAGTTGGGAGTGGCGCGCGCGGCGGACGCGCGTCGGAGGAGGCGATGGTTTCCCGGAGCGCGAACCGAAGGACGCTGAGGACGCGAGTGATTCCCCTCGCGGCTCTTGGTGTACTTGCGCTCGGCGGCCTTGCCCTCGGTTCCGCCGCCCACTTGACCGTCACCGCCACCGATCGAGGCATCTTCTTTGCCGAACCCTGCACGTTCGACACGGTCACCGTTGGCGTCTCCCCCACAGGGATCGGGGCGACCAAGACGGCGGTCGCGGTGACCAACTTCCCCTCCTCGTGCTACGGAAACACGGTGCAGGTCACCGTGGCGAACGCCGCGGGAACGCAACTGGCCACGGGCTCCGGCACGTGTAGCGCGGCGTCGTGCACCATCACGACTGGTTCGTACGACGCCCCCTCCGTGACACAAACCCACCTGCTGGTGTCGACATGGGGCGTCCCCTCGACGTGGGGCACGACGTGCTACCACATCATCTTCTTCTGGTGGTGCTCCTAGCATTTCCCTCGCCGGAGGCATCTTGTGCCGTCCCTAGGACTCCTCCTGTGAACGGGTGAGCAGTATCTTGTCGAGTTGCTCGCCGATCTGAGTGAGGAGGGACTCCCGCTCGGTCGCGGTGGCGATCACGACGCTATCGTCGACCACGTCGCCGGTGGACAACTCGACGACTACGTTCCCGTGCTGCCAGAACTGAAGGATTCGGCGCTCAACCCGTTCGATGCGCTCGAACCCCACGTGCGAGACACCCTTCGACACGACGACGATGGACTCGGACCCGTCTGCGATCACCGACGTCTCCACATCAAGGTCTTCTGTGCCGCTCAGTACGTCGGTCTCCACGCCGTCCGTGGTGATCGTTTGCGTGTAGGTGTAGCCACCCTCGCACGCCAAGGCCGCATCCTCGACGGCACGCAAGAAGGCGATCGCGTCGGGTTCCGTCCCGAGCACCCGCACCGAGACGGCGAACCAGAGCGGCTCCTCATCATCGGTCGAGGGTTCGAAAGATACGGCGCCGAGGGTATCGATGAGGTCGCCGTTATGGGCATCCTGAGGGGTCACGAACCCCCCCGCGAAGACCCACTCCCGGCAAGCCTGAGGGTCGAGAGTCTCAAAGTACGTTCCCCCCGAGATGTGGTCGTAGATGTCCTTCGCACGCTCGGGCTCGACGTCCCACGCCTGCCATGTTCCGCCCCGAAGCCCCAGGTTGAGCGCCTGCATATCGTCGAGGGTGAAGCCCGTCGCGTTACTCTCCGCGGAGCACCCCGATGCCCCCATCAGCAGCCCGATAACCGCGAGGGGAAGCCCGAAGGATCGCCGACTGGTCGTGATCATGCCCCAACACTAGCGACCAAACGGCGACGAAGCCGGGATCACCCCTGCGGCTAGACCTTCGCGACCGTAGCTGCGGCCTCCGCGCCCTCCGAGACATCGATGAGCACCTCGCTCGTGGCGGGGTTGTACGCGAGGGTCTCGCGCGAGATGAGGTCGCGGTGTGCCTCGATGGCGGCGACCTTGTCCGCGGGAACGGTGAGCGTCAGATGGATCCGGTCGCTCACGTTGAGCCCCGCGTTCTTCCGCTCGTCCTGGACGAGCCGGATGATGTCGCGCGCGAATCCCTCCGCCTCAAGTTCCGGGGTCAGCTGAGTGTCGAGGACGACGTACCCACCCGTCGACACCATCCCGCACACGTAGCGGTCGCCGGAGTCCTCGAGTCCGGTCACCTGTTGGATCAGCTCGTACTCCCCCGGTTCGAGGGGTACGCCGCCAACGACGAGACCCGCCGGGGTCTTCTCCCACTCCCCCGCCTTCCCAGCCTTGATGACGGCCTGGATCGCGGCGCCGAGCCTCGGGCCGGCGACCCGCGCGTTCACACTCAGTTCCTCCGTGATCCCAAACGTGGG